>PWQG01000255.1 GCA_003556835.1 Gammaproteobacteria bacterium | reverse complement strand
TATTCCAGCATGACGCTGTCACCAGCGCTGACCACTTTGTCAAAAGCGCCCTTGAATTTTGGCGTGTTAGTGCAGGGAGCAACATCGGTGAAGAAGTTTTTACCGATGACGGCGCCAGGATCGCGGCCGGTATTGGCGCCGAAGTCGATTACTTCCAGTCCCATACTCTTTCCTCATCGCTGATGAATTTCCGGAAAAGATACGAGCATAGCGGGAGACTGGATCATCCGGTGAACATCATTCCGGGCGGCCATGTTCGTTGATCCATTCCATGACCAGATCCCTGGCCCTGCGTACCTGTTCCGAATTCATTTCGCCTTGCAGGGAGTTCATGTTGCGAAGCATGCGCCGGTATCCATGGCGATACGAAAGGTCATACCACATATGGGCCCGGACAAGATCCTGTTCACGGCCAAGGCCCTGGTGATAGATCTGGGCAAGAAAGGATTGGGATACGGCATCACCCTGGTTGGCGGCACCTGAAAACCAGTGGTGGGCTCGATCAAAGTCACGTTCCACGCCCTGACCCGATGCGTACATGACGCCCAGCTGTGCCTGTGCCTCGCGCAATTCCTGTTCGGCGGCCAGGGTCAGGTAATGCACGGCACGGTCAAAGTCGCGCTCAGCGGCCTGTCCCGTGGTGTACATCAGCCCGGTGTTGTACTGGGCGTCCCGGCTGCCATTGTCTGCGGCCTGCTGGAACCAGTGCAGGGCCTCTTCCTCGTCCGACTCGGTGCCGAAGCCGTTGATGTACATGACTCCCAGGTTGTATTGGGCGTCAACATTGTCCTGTGCGGCGGCTTTTTCATACCAGAAGAAGGCCTGCTCATGGTCTTCCGCCCGGCCCTGGCCATAGAAGTTCATGGTGCCCACCGCGTACTGGGCGTCGCTGTCACCCTGCTCGGCAGCCTGTTCGTACCAGTAGTAGGCCTCCCGCCAGTCCTGTTCGGTACCCTGGCCATTGTCATACATGAAACCCAGCAGGTACTGAGCACGCACGACACCCTGTTGGGCCGCCAGGGCATAAAGCTGCAGGGCATTGTCATGATCCGTTTCCGTACCGATGCCCTGGTGATACATGATGGCAAGATTGTATTGCGCGAGGGCATGACCGATGCCCGCCCCCTCAGTGAAGTTCTCCATCGCCGTCTCATAATCGCCAGCCTCGTAAGCCCTCAGCCCGGTCTGGAAGTCATAGGCATGGGCGGGTAGGGTGAAGCTGCCGAGAAACAGGGCAATGGATAGAATGAGCGTGAACTTCATCGAATGGACCTCGGGCCAGAGTGCATGACTTTGATTCTATCGGGGGAGCGGAAGCAGGTCCAGATATGCAGCACGGCAGACTCCGGCGTCTGTCTTGCGACGGATCGAGGGGGACCAGTAAAACTGGTCGGAGTGAGAGGATTTGAACCTCCGACCCCCGCCTCCCGAAGGCGGTGCTCTACCAGGCTGAGCTACACTCCGATCCGGATCGCTGCCAGTTCCACGCGCACCGGGCGGTGCCACTCTGGCAAGGGCGCATAATATGTCAGAAATGCCGGCAATTTCCAAGTCCCCGGGGCAAGAAAATCCGGATTCCCCAGTTACTGAAGGGCTTCGCCCACGCGCAGTGCCTGCCAGGACAGATTGCCTTCGGTCACTGCGTAAAGGGGTGTGATTGGCAGCCCTGCAGCACGCAGACCCCTGGCAGTCCACCAGTTGGAAGTGAAGGGGAAGAAGTAGCGCCGGTTGGAGGCGACGAACAGACTGTCGGCATACAGGCCGCTGCCGAGGACTTCGGCTCGTCCCTGTGCATCGCGGCGCACATACGAGTCGAGAAATTCAGTCAGGGCGCGTAACCCAGCCTCGGACAGTTGCAGGCGGACGACCTGACTCCCGGGGAACTGTGCGGCCGGTTCACGATCGAAGCCGGCGATATGCAATACGCTCTCCGTGGGAAGCAGGCCAGCCCGGAGCAATTGTGGCCAGCCCGGATCCGGATGGGGATAGTAGCCGGCATCGCCCCAGCCGAATTCGAGGTACCGGGTTCGGGGCAGGCCGGGAATATCCGAAAAAGCTTCGGTCCACTCCGGATGCCTGGTTTCCACAACGATGCCTACATGCCAGCCATGGCCGGTCAGGTAGATCGGAATCGGTCGCTGCTCGGGATCTTCCGGGTACAAGCCGGGCACAGGCCCCAGGCAGGCGCTGAGCAGCAGGGCCGATGTCAGCAGTGCCAGCCAATGTGGAATCAGTCTCCGCATACTCTGCATTCTGTCGCAGCAGGGACACGCTGTCATCCGGTTTCAGTGAATCCGTGCACGGAGGCAAATTGCCCGGTCGTGCCCGGGCCGCTTCTGGACTATCATATTGCGGGCAGATGGCTGGGAGTTGGGATGCAATTGGATATTGTCACATTGACGCTGGTTTTCACCTTCGTCTCCATCACCAGTGCCCTGGTGATGTTCATGATCTGGCGGATCAACCCGGATATGTCCGGCGTGTTCTTCTGGATGTTGAGTAGCCTGTTGTTTGCCCTGTCTGCGCTGATACTGGTGGTTGCGGCGCAATTCCCGATCGCGCCTGGTTGGGGTCCGTTTCTCAGCAACTCAGTCAGCCTGCCTGCGAATATGTTGTTGATGGAAGGTGCTCTGCGCTTTCGTGGATACTTCTCCCGCCTGCGCTGGAACCTGTTATTGGGGTTGATACCTGTTTTTGTGGCACTGTCCTGGCTCAATCGTTTTGATCCGGCAGCCCGCTATCTGGTGCATGACAGCATAGTGGTCTCGTTCATGCTGGTTGCGGCGTTCAGTTTTGTCTGGCGAGTGGGCAGCCGGGAACAGCGTTCCGCATACAGCCTGGCCTTTGCCGGCGGTTTGTTGATGACCCTGCCTCCGGCGGTTCGTGGTGTGATGGCAACGACAGGCAATGAAAGCGTGATGGCTGGTACCGGATCCTTTGCCACGCAGTATTATATGTTCTTTGGCCTCATCACTTATATTTTCTGGATTTTCGGTCTGACGGTGGCCTGTTACTATCGCTCGCGTCAGCGCGCAATGCTGCTGGCGCGCAAGGATGCCCTCACCGGATTACCCAATCGCCGTTGGCTGGATGAGTATATGCAGCGGACTCTGGCCGAGTGCAACCGCGGCGGGGAGCGCTTCGCATTGGTGATGGTTGATATCAACGGGTTCAAGTGGGTCAATGATCGCCATGGGCATAGCGTTGGTGACCGTTTGCTGCAGGTCTTTGCGGAGCGACTGCAGTCTGCGGTGCGGGAGGCGGACTTTGTCGGTCGTCAGGCTGGGGATGAGTTCCTGGTCTTTCTCCGGCAGCTGGATGCTGCGGAGTCGGCAAAGTCTCTGGTGGAGCGGCTGCGCACGCGACTGGACGGTCCCGTGGATCTCGAGGGATGCACGGTACCCCTGGTCACGAGCCTGGGAGTTGCGCTGTTTCCGCAGGATGCCACCAGCACGGACAGGCTACTGACCCTGGCCGACCAGCGTATGTATCAGGACAAGCGAGAAAAGAGCAGGGCGCAGGCCGGACGGGTCGCAACCAATCCGGCCTTCGACACCTGATCAGAGTTCGCCGGCCGCCTCGGCTTCGGCGCGGCGTGCGCCGGCCAGAATGCCGGGCATGGCATAGTTGCCTTCATGGCAAGCGTATTCGTACATCGGGCCGTCGTCCATGGTGCGGTAGCTCAGTTCCGCAGTCCAGGGCTGGCTATAGAGGTTGTCGTCCTCCACGGTGAATTGATAAACGATTTCCGAATCAGAGTGGCGGCTGAAACGCTCGGTGATCCGGCCGTCACTGGTAATCTGCACGGAGCTCTGTTCCATCTGCAGGGGGCGCACGTTGACGGTCTCCACCACCAGGGTGTCGCCCTCATCCCAGCCGCGCGAATCGCCGAACCATTGCTGCCATTCCGCGGGACGGGTATTGGCCCTGGCTTCCTCGGCTGAGTCGTATAGCGGAATGATTCGGGCATCGTTGACCATTTCCACCAGGATCATGAAATAGTCATCGGTCTGCACGAACTGGTAGGTACTGTTGTAGAGGGTGCCCATCATGCCCGGGCCGGCAGTGTTGCCGAAACCGATCAGGCAGCGCTCGGCCAGGGGCAGGGCCTCGGGGCCGCGGGCATCACCTTCACCGGTGACATATCGCATGCCGAAACCACGATCCTCGAATGAGACACGCGGGTTTTCCAGGCGCGGGATCCGTCCGTCCGCCGGGTCAATGATGTAGGAGGTACGGAACTCGCCCCTGACCTGCGCCAGCGTCGAGCCGGGATCGATCCAGAAGTCGTTGTAGCCGCGCAGGCCGAAATCAAAACTGCCCGCTGGTGGCGCAGTTCCCGGATTGGTGGATTCGGGCGCGTCGATCTGATCGGCTGGCAGGCCGGCAATCGAGGTGTTGGCGGCTATCTGCAGCGCCTCTTCTGCAGTGACCACGAGTTGATCCACGCCGGACGGGCGGGTCAGGCCGGTGAGGGATGAGTTGGTCCACAGGCCTTCCAGGTCGGGACGCTCATCCGCCTGCACGGCTCCGATCATTCCGGCGGCCAGCATTGCCGTGACCAGGGCGCGAGGTACAGCCGCCAGTGGGGACACATTTGCCATGACATCTCTCCTGTTCTTTTTCGATGATATTGAACAAAAGGTATCCGTGTTGAGCGCCTTTGTAAAGTGCGGTGCAATGTGGGGTTGAGCCATCCGTGGCCCAAGCGTTGCTTGTGATCGGACTACCCGGCGCATTGGTACTCTGTTATGTTCTTTACCGGGGCATACAGAGGTTGACGGATCATGAAAATTGGGCAATTGACTGGCCGCTTGGGTGCAAAACGCCTTTTTTCCGGGGGGTTGCGCTCCCGTGCACTCAGTATCACCGTCATTTACAGCGTGATTGCGGTCCTGTGGATCTACTTTTCTGATCAGGCGCTGTTCGCCCTGCTGCAGGACCCGGATGCGTTCGCCCGCTGGAGCGTATACAAGGGGCTGTTTTACGTTATGGTGACAGCCGCCCTGCTGTATTTCCTGATGCGCAAGGCATTCGGCGCCCTGGAAGCTGCGTACGCAGCGTTGAAAGAATCCGAGCGTCAACTCAATCGCAGTCGTGCCCAGCTCCACACCATTATCGAGTCTGCCAAGGATGCCATCGTCTCGGTTGATGACAGAGGGCGGATTGTGGTTTTCAACGAAGCCGCAGCCAGGATGTTCCATTGCACGTCCGAAGCGGCATTGGGGCAGCCACTGCAGACCTTTCTGCCGATCCGTCCCGAGGAGCAGCCGGATACCTATGTGTCACTGGAAGCGCACTCCCGGGACGGCCGCAAGATCCCGGTGGAGGCGGCTGTCTCGAAAATACGCCGGCCCGAGGGGGCGCTGTATACGGTGATCATACGGGACACCACGCAGCAACGATCCCACGAAGCGGAGATACAACGCCTCAATCGCCT
>PWQG01000146.1 GCA_003556835.1 Gammaproteobacteria bacterium | reverse complement strand
CTGCTGCTCATCCAGCAGCGCCTTGGCCCGCTCCAGGGCGCTCTGCTCGCCCTGTTCCTGATAGGCTGTGCGCAGGATGTTGTACTGTTTGGCCGATTTCTTGCCCATCTTGCGCACTGCCGCACGAGCATTCTCCTCGAAGCCGGGCTCACGACCATACAGATAATTGAAGCGGCGCACCACTTCGCGGGTCAGCTCGACATGCGCGACCTGGTCCGCTCCCACCGGCACATGCCCGGCCCTGTAGATGAGAATGTCGGCACTCTGCAACAAGGGATACCCGAGGAATCCGTAGGTCTCCAGATCCTTTTCCCGCAGCTTTTCCTGCTGGTCCTTGTAGCTGGGCACCCGCTCCAACCAGCCCAGGGGCGTCATCATGGAGAGCAACAGGTGCAGCTCGGCATGCTCCGGAATGCGGGACTGGATGAACAGCGAGGCCGAACCCGGATTGACCCCGGCAGCAAGCCAGTCGATGACCATGTCCATGACATTGGCCTCGATCACTTCGGGGGTGGAGTAATGGGTGGTCAGGGCATGCCAGTCCGCCACAAAGAAAAAGCATTCGTATTCGTGTTGCAGCTTGATCCAGTTTTTCAATACACCGTGGTAATGTCCGAGATGCAGCTTCCCTGTGGGTCGCATCCCTGACAAGACCCGTTTTTGCGAATTGACGGTAGACAAATCGGGCTCCAGTTTCCTATCGATCCGGGAAAAGCGTTTCAGGCGGGCATTATCGCAAATGCCCCGGCGGAATACGATGACCTTTTTTCAGCCCCTGGCTCAGGGTAAGGGCTCAGGGTAAGGGCTCAGCGGAAAGGCTCGGTATCACCCTTGCCTTCACGCAGCACCGTGGGCACTCCGTCGACCAGATCGATCACCGAGGTGGGTTCCAGACCGCAGGGATCACTTTCCACGATCAGGTCCACCAGATTGCCCATCCGATCCTCGATTTCATGCAGTTCGGACAGGGGATGCTCATCACCGGGCAGAATCAGGCTGGTGCTCATGATCGGCTCGCCCAGTTCTGCCAGCAACGCCTGGGCGACGCGATTGTCCGGAATGCGCAGGCCGATGGTCTTGCGCTTGGGATGCATTAGACGCCGTGGCACTTCCGGAGTGGCACTCAGGATGAAGGTATAAGGGCCAGGGGTGTAGGTCTTCAGCAAGCGGAAGGCGGAATTGTTGAGTTTGGCATAGGTGGCGATTTCCGACAGATCCTGGCACATCAGGGTGAAATTGTGTTTGTCATTGAGCTTACGTATCCAGCGGATGCGGTCCAGCGCGGCCTTTTCACCGATGTGACAACCCAGGGCGTAGGTCGAGTCCGTGGGATAGATGATGATCTGGCCCGCGCGCAGACTTTCCACGGCCTGCCGGATCAATCGCGGCTGTGGATCCTCCGGATGTATATACAATACCTGTGCCATGAAACTATCTTTCCTGCCTCCCGGTTCTCGGGTACGATTAGTCGGCCACGCACTCTAACACACAGGGAATACCATGCTCTACGCCATCATCAGTGAAGACGTTGAAAACAGCCTGCCAAAGCGCGCCACGGCCCGGCCCGCGCATATCGAACGGGTGGAGAAACTGGTCACTGAAGGCCGCCTGATCATCGCCGGCCCGCATCCGGCTGTCGACAGCAATGATCCGGGCGAATCCGGGTTTACCGGCAGCCTGATCATTGCAGAATTCGATTCCCTGCACGCCGCACAGGAATGGGCTGATGCCGACCCTTATGTCGCTGCCGGGGTCTACGGCAAGGTGACCGTCAAGCCCTTCAAGCAGGTGCTGCCCTGATCGCTTCGCGAAGGATACGGTGCACAGACTGCATACCGTCATCCAGCACCCGCCGGATGGCATGCATGCTGATGTCCTCGTCGACCAGACCGGCACCCCAGTTCACTGACAGGGCAAGAGAAGCATAGGCAAGATCCGCTTCGCGGGCCAGGGCCGCCTCCGGCATACCGGTCATGCCGACCATGTCACAGCCATCGCGCTGCAGACGGCGTATCTCCGCTGCCGTCTCCAATCGTGGCCCCTGGGTGCAGGCGTACACCCCGCCGGGCCAGACCGGCACACCGGCCCCGGACGCTGCACTAATCAGCCATTGACGCAACCCCTCGTCATACGGGGAGGTGAAATCAATATGGTCCAGCCCCGTCTCGCCTCCCTGGTAAAAGCTGTGCTCCCGCCCCCAGCTGTAATCGATGATCTGGTCCGGCACGGCCAGGGCACCCGGACCCATACGCTCATGGATACCGCCCACCGCATTGACGGCCAGTACCTCCCGCACGCCAGCGCGCGCCAGGGCCTGGATATTCGCACGGTAGTTGATCCGATGTGGCGGGACCGTGTGTCCTTCCCCATGACGCGGCAGGAAACACACTTCGCGATCCGCCAGGGTGCCACATCGCAGTAATACCGCTTCCTCACTGTAATCGGTATCGACTGCCCGCAATTCGCTGCGCTCCAGGCCCTCCAGCGCATACAGTCCGGTACCACCAATAATCGCCAACATAAAGAACCCCTGAATACTTCCATGACCACTCTGACCCATTATACAGTCGGCGGCCCCGGACCATAGTACAATGGCCCTGATGGTAACGCGGAAATCAGGGAGGCATGCCCATCTCAACGCAACAGGACACAGTCGACAAGGGACCAACTCCGGGGCCAGCCGGGCCTCGCGCCCGGGTACTGGCTGTGAGCAGCGGCAAGGGTGGGGTTGGCAAAACCAATATCAGTACCAACCTCGCTGTGGCCCTTGCACAGAGTGGCAAGCGTGTCTGTGTCTTTGATGCTGACACCAGCCTGGCCAACGTCAACATCCTGCTGGGCATACAGCCGCGCTTCACCCTGGAACAGTTGCTGAACGGCGAAGCCAGCCTCGATGAGGTGCTGGTAGCGGCGCCCGGTGGCATTCACATCGTACCGGCGTCCTCCGGTATTGCGGAACTCAACAGTCTTGACGAGTCTCGTCAGGCCATTCTGCTCGATGCCTTGCGAACCCTGGAACGAGACTTTGACTACCTGCTGATCGACACAGCGGCCGGCATCGGCCGTAATGTACTGCTGTTTCTGCAGGCCACGCGCCAGACCCTTCTCGTGGTCACGCCCGAGCCAACTTCACTGACCGACGCCTTTGCCCTGGCCAAGGTGCTGAAACAGAGAAAAAGTGACGCCGAGCTGCATGTGTTGGTGAACATGAGCAGCGGTTATGCTGAAAGCATTGATGTGTACAAGCGCCTGGCCGGAGCCTGTCAGCGCTACCTGGACATGAGGCCGGAGTATTTCGGCTATATCCCCCGCGATGACTACCTGCGTATGGCGGTCCAGGCCCAGAAACCAGTACTGCTGGCCTGGCCACAGGCGGCTGTCAGTCAACGCTTCGTCGCTCTGGCACGCAGCATGGATCAGTTGTTGAGCCATCATCAGGCGCCAGGTCGCTTCAGTCGCTTCTGGGAGCGGCTGGCAAAGCACAATGCCCCGCTGACCCGCAAAGGAAAGCCGCCGGCAGCTGTCAGTGTTGCACGCAGCGCAGCTCCAGTGCGCAAGTATCCACGCAGTCTGATGGTGAAAATCCACCAGGGCATGACCGGATTGATCCGCAGCCGCCAGTTGCCTAGCGAAAGTATGCGCAAGATGATGGGTTCACTGCTAAGGCTGATGCAGCAAAATTATCCGGAGATTGATCCACGGGAGCTGCTGGAAGACCCAACTGAAAAAGATCGTGAGCAGCAACGCTGACCGGTCTGTGGCTCAGCCCCCGGTTGCCGGTCCAGATTTCGCGAAGCTGCCGAGAAAATCCTCCATCGGGCACGGACGATGTATTCCGTAACCCTGCCCCCATTTGACGCCCAGCTCGGCCATGGTATCGCGAACCGGATCGGTTTCAATACATTCCGCAATGACGCTTTTACCCATGAGCGAGACGATTTCGCTGATGGATTTCACAATCGTGCGATTGACTTCGTTTTCGAGCACATCCAACACAAAAACCCCGTCAATCTTGACAAAATCGACCGGAAAGCTCGTCAGATAGCCAAATGAGGACAGACCACTGCCAAAGTCGTCCAATGCGAATGCACAACCCCGCTGGCCCAGTCGCTCGAAGAAGTGCCGGGCATCGGCAAGATTCGAAATGGCTGCAGTTTCCGTGATCTCGAAACACAGTTTGCTGGGGTCCACGGGAGATTGATCCAGTGTGCGCTCCAGAAATCTGAGGAAATCATCGCGTCCGATGGACTGCCCGGACAGGTTGATGTGACACAAGCCCATGCGCTCCAGTTGCTGCGGATGTCTCGCCAGGGCATCCAGGCTGGCTTGCACGACCCAGCGATCGATGTCGGGAGCCACATTATATCGTTCGGCGGCGGGGAGAAACTGACACGGCGACACCAATTGACCGTCAGGATCCAGCATGCGCACGAGCACCTCGCAGCTGGATAGTTCGCCCCCTACCAGAGGCCGTATCTCCTGCGCGTACAGTATGAAGCGATCGTCGCTCAGGGCGGTACGGATTCGTGTAATCGCGGCCATTTCAGAGTGTCGCGATTGCAGCGTTTTATCATCAGGTGAATAAAGGATCACACGGTTCCTGCCATAGTCCTTGGCCATGTAACAAGCCGTGTCTGCAGCACGCAACAACTCCGTCGGATCGGGAGTGGACGCATCAATGGACACACAGCCCACGCTCGCACCGATACGCAACTGCGTATCTCCCGAGTAGAACACATAACCTTCAATTGCCTCACGAAGTTTCTCTGCCACCTCGATCGCAACCCTCTCGTCGCAATCTCGCAGAATCACACCAAACTCGTCACCACCGAGCCGTGCGAGAACATCGGTTCTCCGGAGTTCACGACGCAAAAGCCGAGTGACTTCCTGCAATACTTCGTCGCCAGCCAAATGGCCCGCTGTATCATTTACAACCTTGAACTGGTCCAGGTCAATGAAACAGAGAGCGTGTTGAACTCCGTGATCCAGGGCATGATGCACAACAACGGCAAGCTGTTCCTCGAACTCGTAACGATTGATGGTATCCGTGAGCGCGTCATGGCTTGCCTGGTAATGCAACTTGTGCATCAGATCCTGTGTCTCAGTGACGTCCTGTACCCCGAGAATCATATGATGCTGCCCGCCCCACGCATCATTCACCCGGGAGAGCGAGAACCGGCACCAGATGGCGCCGCCTTCCCGGGTTCTGAGTTTGTATTCTTTTGTGTGTGGCGTTTTGTGAGTAGCCATCAATTGGCGAAGGCTATCGGGGTCTTCGTCGTGATGTAGAAACTCGGATATTGGCTTGCCAACAAGCTCATCGCGTGGGTACCCCAACAGTCCGCTCAGAGCAGCATTGACCGCGACCAGCGTACCGTCGGACTGCATCTGTGCCATGCCCATGGCGGCCTGTTCGAAAGTATCGCGAAATTGACGTTCGGATTCACCGAT
>PWQG01000138.1 GCA_003556835.1 Gammaproteobacteria bacterium | reverse complement strand
CGAGGCGGCACGCCGAAGAATCCTGGAGCTGGATCCGACGGCGCAGCTGCCCGAGACGGAGCCGCTTCGACCGGGTGTGAGATTTTCCGTGGATGGGCAAGAGGTCTGGAATCCGCTCACGGACCCGGTCGAGCTGGACTGGCTGCCGGCGGGAATGAACCAGCGCCTGAACCAGTGGATCGAACGGGGTATCAACAACATCGAACGCGCCGGCGAAGACCCGTCACGCCTGATCGAGGCCATGTTCGGCTTGCTGCCCGTCGTGTTGTTCGTGTTGATGCCGCTCTTTGCCCTGATGTTGAAATTCTTCCACCTGTTGACTGGACGTCTCTACATGGAGCATCTGGTGGTGGCCCTGTACAGTCACAGCTTCCTGTTCCTGGCCTTGCTTGTCGCCGTGGCCCTCAACGGCCTGCGGGGGTTGCTGGCCGGCGTCCCCTATGTTCCTGCCTATCTGCAGATCCTGTATTGGTTGGCCCTGCTCTGGATTCCACTGTACCTGCTGTTGATGCAGAAGCGCGTTTACCAGCAGGGATGGATGCTCACTACGGTCAAATTTTTCAGTCTCGGTGTTGTCTATCTGATCATGGTTCTGTTCGCCCTGACGCTGGCGGCGGTGATCAGTCTGATCAATCTGTAGACGCAGCTCGATCCGGCGCTGGCGCGCAATCATACGATTCTCCATTCCGGGGACATTGACCGGGGGGCGGGGAGAGGTGATCATCCGGATCTGTAAAATTTGTTGAAGAGGTGAGTATGTCACAGCGTCTGAAAGGCAAGGTTGCTGTAATTACCGGCGCAACCAGTGGTATCGGAGAGGAAACGGCGCGTGTCTTCCTCAGTCAGGGAGCCAGGCTGGTGATTGCCGGGCGCAATCGGGAAAAAGGGGATGCCCTGGCCGAAGAGCTCAATGGCTCCGGTGAGGAGCGGGTGCTGTTTCAGCGCACCGATGTGAGTAGCGAGGCAGAAATTGCCACCCTGATGGATGCGGCGGTCGAGCGCTTCGGGCAGGTGGATTGTCTGTTCAATAACGCAGGTGCCGGCGAGCGCAGTACAGCAGAATCAGTGACCGAGGAAGATTTCGACTATTTCATGAAATTGCTGGTTGGCAGCGTGGTGTTCGGGATCAAGCATGGTGCCCGGGTCATGAAGGCGGGCAATGGCGGAAGCATCATCAATAATGCCAGTATCGCTGCGCACCGGATCAATCAGGGAGGTTATCTGTACTCCGGGGCAAAGGCGGCGGTAAGTCACCTGACCCGTCTGGCGGGCGTCGAATTGGGGCCGCATCATATCCGGGTCAATGCCATCTCTCCGGGAGCGGTGGCCACACCGATTTTCTGGGGTGGTTCGTCCCGTGCGCAAACGCTGAGCGAGGAAGAGAATCAGCGCAAGATGGAAAAGCTGCAGGCCAACCTGGCCAGGGCCACACCAACGCCGCGCACCGGTCTTGCCCTGGACATTGCCAATGCGGCCCTGTTCCTGGCCAGTGACGAAGGCAGCTTCATCAACAGCCACGACCTGGTGGTCGATGGTGGCCGTATTGCCATGTTCAATGAAGCTGGTTGATATCGGCCTGGGCCGTGGACAATGTGCTGCTTCCGCTCAATCGCACATGTCGGCGTAGGGATTTTCCAGGTCCAGGCTGATGTCATGCTCGCGCCCGCGGATACGCACGGCATCGCGCGACAGGTCGACCGCGTCACCATCCAGGACGCCCTGGTCAAAGCGATAGATGACGCCCGTGCGTCCCTTGCGGGAAGCTTCATCATAGGTGGCCGTGTTGCTACAGACGATCTCGTTGCGCTTCTGGTAGTGCTTCATTGCCGCCTTGCCATGACGGCGTTCCAGCATCTGCATGGCGACATGCGGTGCCAGTATGGAAGCGGTGGCATTGTTGCCGCCGAATCCCTTGGCATTGATCAGTACCGCGTCCATGCCAGTGGGGCCAACGTCGCGGTGTGCGAGCAGGAAATCCAGATGCTCCTGGTGCACGTCATCGGCCAATGCTTCAGTACTGAGAATGCCGGGAATTACACCATACTTCCAGACGCCGAGACTGGCCATCAGTTGATCGGCCGAAGCTGAAGCCAATGAGTGTCCGATATAGGACTTCAGTGCGGCCACCGGCCATTTGTTGATGCCCCAGGTGCGTGCCACTTCATCGAGGATATGCGATTCGGTGGTCCGGTTCTGCGGCGTGCCGGTGCCATGTGCCTGCACATAGCTGCGTTGCTGCAGTCCCTCGTCACCGATGACGTTGCGGGTGGCAGCGGCCGCCTTGGCCATGGTGATGTAGTTGCCGATGCCGGGGCTGGAAATTGATTTCTTGTAGCCGTCGGCATTGACGAAGACATCATTGATGGCGCCATGCACCGTGGCTCCCATTTCCAGGGCCAATTTGTCATCACAAAGCACGATGAACTGGGCGGACTCTCCCAGTGTGAAACCGGCATTGTTGCCAAAAGGACGGCAGGCACGACGGTGGTCCGGCGTAGTGCGTCCCTTGTGCCGATCCAGTGCCAGCAGGGCTTCGTCATTGACCAGGGCGCCCATGGTGGCATATCCGTCGATGATTTCCGGCGTGAGAGGTGCTTCGGCGGTACCCACGATGGCCATACGGTGACTGCCGGAGCGGATATCGCGCATGGCCTGACGCAGGTTATACAGGAAGGTGGCGCAGGCGGCGACATTGGCACCGGTTGTGCCAAGATTGCCGAGCAGGTAGGCATTGATGAAGTCGGCGGGCATCTCCGCAAAACCCAGCGGCAATTGCTTTGAGGTCACGCGTTTGCCGAGCAGGCGGGCCTGCAGCAGGCCGCCATTGCCCTCGTAATCAAGCTGACTCATGCTGCTGCCGGCATAGACACTGATCTGATCCGGCGGCAGCCGTTCCAGCACTTCTTCCCAGGCAATGCCGAGAGACTGGATGGCGTCACTGGCGCCATTGACCGTGAGTTGCAGGCCACGTGGATGATTACGTGACTGGTAGTGTGCCTTGGGATCAAAACCGCTGGGCAATTGCCCGGCACTGGTCACCGGCAGCGTCCGTTGGTCCGGCAGCATCACGGGCAGGCCATCCGGGACTTCCACACGCAGCAGACCGTCCCCGGCCTCGCTGATCTGCCAGCCAAGAGGGATCTCGTTGGGGAGTTGCTGCCGTTTCAGCTGGAAGCTGAGAGGACGTTCCTGGTCGGGACGCAGTTCCGAGCGTTTGTGGCAGAGGATGGCGCTGGCGTCGAACAGATTTTTTTCCAGTTTCCGGATCAATGTGCCCTGGCGGAGGATCGGATCCAGGCGCTCCAGGTAGCTGTCAAGTTCCACCGCCTGGCCATTGCCATCCTGCCATTCGCCCTGGTTCTCCCGCAGCAGGCCCATCATGCTGGCCAGGCTGCAGCGGGTTTCTTTCAGATCAGGCCCCGACAGTGTGTCCATGATCAATCGGCGATAGGCGTGGTGAGACGAACTGCGTCCGGCAGAATTGATTCCGCCAAAGCCGATGACAAGGGGTAGTCGGGACATGCTTCCTCCGGTTGATTGATTTGCCTGCCCACGGGACAGCATTCACGCGCCTGACTATAGCTGTCGGTTGGTCGGCAATGATATGTCATTTTGGTCATTTGATCTGTCATTATGGACTTGGCTGTGTTGCGCTCAGTTTTGCCCGTATCCGCGACATCTGGCATGATGAAAGCGTTACCGGTTCCAGCTGGACTTCATTCAGGAGAAGCAGAAATGAAACAGATCATTCGATGGCAGGCGGCATTACTTATATTGTCCATAGGCTTTGCAACAGCCGCCAATGCACAGGATCGCTTCGATGGTGTCAGTATTGAAACCATCCCGTTGACGGGCAATATCTACATGCTTGTGGGCCAGGGTGGCAATATTGGTGTATCGGCTGGTGATGACGGCATCTTGATGGTGGACGGGCAGTATGCAGGTCTGGCGGATCGTATTCGCCTTGCACTCACGGACCTGGGCGATCCGGATCCGCGCTTTCTGATCAACACACATTTTCATGATGATCATACCAATGCCAACCCGGAGTTCGGCCCAGGCAGTGTGATTGTTGCCCATGAGAACGTGCGTACCCGGCTGCAGGATGGCGGTATGGCGCCGGAAGGATTGCCCCAGCTGACCTTCGAGGACCGTATGACGCTGAATTTCAATGGTGAGCGCATCGAGCTGGTGCATTATCCGCGGGGTCATACCGATGGCGATATCGTGATTTACTTCACGGATGCCAACGTCGTGCACATGGGAGATCTTTTCTTCCATGATCGTTTTCCCTTCGTAGATCTTGGTGCCGGTGGCGATGTCCAGGGACATATGGACAATGTCACGGCGGTGCTCGAGCGAATCGACGATGACACCCTTGTGATCCCGGGGCACGGCGATGCGGTCTCGAACAAAGCGGAGCTGACCGAGTTTCGTGACATGATCCATGCTACATCAGTGGTGGTGCGGAGCATGAAATCCGAAGGCATGAACAAGGAAGAAATCGTCGAACGGGGCCTGGATGCCCGCTGGTCGGACTGGAGTTGGGGATTCATCAGTGAGGCACGATGGATCGAGACGATCTACGACAGCTATCCCGAGTGATGCCGGCGGTCTACCGGCAACGGATTCAACAGCTGCATACGGAACTGGGCATCCCCGCGGATTACCCGGCGCGGTTTCCGGGCACACTGTATGAAGAAGCCCGGGAGCTGGTCGACGCGGGGCCGGATTATTACGGTCGACCGCAGCAGCTGGAGGCAGGTGCCCGGGACGCCTGGCAGGCCATGCAGGCGGCAGCGGCTGAGACGGGCGTGGTGCTGCACCTGATCTCCGCGTATCGGAGTGTAGACTACCAATGCGAGTTGATCCGGCGGAAATGCCGGGCCGGTCGCTCTCTGGAAGAAGTCCTCGAGGTGAATGCGGCGCCCGGCTACAGTGAACATCACACCGGCCGCGCCGTGGATCTGGGAACCCTTGATTGCCCGGCCCTGGTTGAAGCCTTCGAGGACACGCCCGCCTTTGGTTGGCTGCAGCAGCACGCCGGACGTTTCGGATTCGCCCTGTCCTATCCCCGGGGCAATCCGGAGGGCATCAGTTATGAACCCTGGCACTGGTGTTTTCACGCATCACGATGAAGATCAAGTTTTGGGCTGATCCCTTAGACAAAAAATGGTGAAAGGGGTAGTCTGGTTTCAAGTCATTCAATCACGGGATTCTGCATATGGCGCATCAGCGACTGAAGTTCTGCCGGCTCCGCTCGGCGTTGGCAGGTTTGTTGCTCAGCCTGATGTTCGTGTCCCTGCAGGCCCAGGAAACCGAGGCGGTTGATGAGGCCGAATTCCAACGCTGGCTGGCCGAGCTGATTGATGAGGCCCGCGAGCGGGGCGTTGATGAAAACCTGATTGATGCCGTGTTGCGCCCGGTCACGCCCATCCCCCAGGTTGTTTCCAATGACCGTAGTCAGGCCGAGTTCGTGGAAACCCTGGAAATGTACCTTGAGCGGCGGGTGACCGACTGGCGCATCAACACCGGTCGTGAGCGTCTGGCCAGGCATCGGGAACTGCTGCAGGAAGTGGCTGCCGAGTACAATGTGCAGCCGCGTTTCATCGTGGCGATATGGGGCATTGAAACCAATTACGGCAATTTCACCGGTGGAACGGACGTGATCCGGGCACTGGTGACCCTGGCCTTTGACCCGCGCCGCTCGGATTTCTTCCGCCGCGAACTGTTTGCCGCGCTGCAGATCCTGGAAGAAGGCCATATTGAGCCGGCGCAGATGCAGGGTTCCTGGGCCGGAGCCATGGGCCAGAGTCAGTTCATGCCCAGCAGTTTCCTCGATTATGCAGTGGATTTCGACGGTGATGGCCGTCGCGATATCTGGCACAGCCCGGGTGATGTGTTTGCTTCCATCGCCAACTATCTGCGTCAGGCCGGCTGGGATGACACACAGACATGGGGGCGTGAAGTGCAGTTGCCGGATGCCTGGGAGCAGATGTCGGAGCAGTTCGAGCAGGGCCCCATCGACGTGTCCTGCAGTGTGTTGCGCAACCATACCGTGCAATTGCCCCTGTCACAGTGGCAGGAGCATGGTGTCCGCAGGGCGGACGGCTCTGACCTTCCCGGTGTCGAATTCCCGTCCTCGATCATCCAGCCGGACGGTGCCAGCGGCAGGGCTTTTGTTACCTATGATAATTTCCGTGCGATTCTGCGCTATAACTGTGCCAACAGTTATGCGCTGGCTGTGTCGCACCTGGCCGACCATTTTATCGGCCATTGATGTCTGTCAGACCGAAAGAGGTTCCAACCAAGGAGACAATCCATGTCCAATGATTTCCAGATCGTTTTTCATAATATCGACCAATCCGATGCGATCATCGAAAACGTCAACAAGCGCATCGACAAGTTGCGCCGTTTTTCCAATGACATCATGGGGGGGCGCGTGGTCCTGGATTCACCCCATAATCACCACAGCAAGGGGAAAGTGTATTCCGTGGTGCTGGAAATCCGCACGCCAAACCGGGAAATCATAGTCAATCAGGATAAACACGACAAACAGGAGCACGAAGATCTGTATGTGGCGATAAGGGACGCCTTCAATGCGGCCGAGCGGCAACTGAAATCCGTCGACAAGAAACATCGCAAGGCGCCGCCGCAGTTCGTGGACCAGGTACCCGAGATTGATGAAGAGGTACTGGATGCCTTTGAGGGTGATGACGCCGACGGCGTGCGCGCATCCGGCTAGGTTCCCTGGGGAAAATTGACTGGCACTGCTGCTCTCTGCGGTGGTGTCTGCTGAACTTCTGCATGCGGCTGCCCGAGGGTGGCCGCATCTGTATCGGACTGGAGGAAAACAGAGCATGACAATGAATGAACAGGAACAGCAGGCGGTCGAGGCAGCCACCTTCCGGCGCCTGTTGCGGCATCTTGACGAAAACCGGGATGTGCAGAACATCGATCTGATGAACCTGGCCGGTTTCTGCCGCAACTGTCTGGCCAAATGGTACAGCGCCGAGGCCGGAGAGCGCGAGCTGAACGTGGACTACGAACAGGCGCGTGAGCGCGTCTACGGCATGCCCTATAGCGAGTGGAAAGAGAAATACCAGAAACCTGCCACTGCGGAGCAGCTGGCAAAAATGCAGGAGCAACAGGGGCAGCAGTGAAGCGGCGGGTCAACTCCGGGTGCTGAACAGCTTGTTGCGCACTAGGCGTCGATACTCTCCAGGTGTCACATCATTGATGCGGCGGAACAGCCCGGTGAAGTGGCTGACGTCCTGGTAGCCCACCGCATAGGCGATTTCGGCAATACTGAGATTGCTCTGCTTGAGCAGGGCCCGGGCCTGCTTCATGCGCACGTCCTGCAGGTATTGCAGTGGACTCAGGCCGCTGGCCTGACGGAAGCGCCGGTTGAATGAGCGTTGATTGATACTGAAGCGCCTGGCCAGCTCGCCAATGGTCACATTCTGTGCGTGATGGCTCTGCAGCCATTCCTGAACCTTGATGATCAGTTCATCGTGATGGGTATTCTGCGAGTCGATGCCCAGCAGTTCCGATGCATGGGAGCGCTTCAGTTCATGGGTGAAATGGCGGGCCACTTCGCTGCTGATTTCGCTGTCGAACAATTGTTCAAGAAAATGCAGCATGATGTCACGCGCAGCATTCACGCTGCCTGTGCAATACAGCCCGGCCTCGGCCGTGATGAAGCGTTTGCGTTGCAGCTTCACGCGCGGAAAGCGTTGCGCGAAATCCTCGAAGAAACGCCAGTGTGTCGTGGCCTGACGATCATCCAGCAGACCCGCTCCAGCCAACAGGTAACTACCACTGCCGACACTGCAGATCATGGCTCCTGCTGCGTGCTGGGCCCGGAGCCAGTGCAATGTTGAGGGCTGCCGCATCAGGCTTGCCCGGGGATTGCCCCAGAGTGCCGGAACAATGATCAGTTCGTATCGATCCGTGTCACGCAGGGTACGCTGCGGCCGCGCCTCCAGGCCGCCGACCAGCGGCACCGTTGTTGTGCTGACTCCCACCAGGTGGCTGCGTACCCGTTTTTCGCGCTGACGCGTCCGGGCGCGCCGGATGTCCTCGGCCGCACTGATCATTTCCAGCGGGATGGCCATGCTGGACATCAGGGCATTCTGCAGAACCAGTATGGCAACCTGTTTCATGGCAGCGGGCTCAGTCGGTCTGGTAGCGAATGGCGCAGATGATGTAATGCTTTGATCCTTCCGGCGTCCTGACAGTGACTTCCGCATCAAGCGGTTTGCCCAGCAGTGACCGACCCAGGGGAGCATCCATGCTGATATAGCCCTCGGCTTCACCGATTTCGTCCGGGCCGACCACGCGGTATTCCCGCAGCTCGCCATTGTCCGCGTCTTCCAACTCCACCCAGGCGCCGAAATAGACCCGATTCAGGTCATCCGGAGGGCGTCGGACCACCACGGCGGCTTCCAGGCGTTTGCTCAGGTAGCGGACCCGGCGATCAATTTCCCGCAGTCGCTTCTTGCCGTAAATGTACTCGGCATTCTCCGATCGATCGCCCAGGGCGGCCGCCTCGCTGACCGAGCGGGTCACCCGTGGCCGCTCGTCGCGCCACAGGTATTCCAGTTCGGCCTGCAGGCGCGCTTCTCCCTCGACAGTGAGGTAATTGGATTTCGGTTTTGCCGGTGGTCGGTAGCGGCTCATGTCAGTACACCAGATCAACCGTGGCGTCGGGCAAAGTCCTGCATGAAATCGGCCAGTGCCTGACAGCCTGCCAGCGGCATGGCATTGTAGATGGAAGCCCGGATGCCACCGACCAGGCGATGTCCCTTGAGCGCGTACAGTCCTTCTTTCTGTGCCTCGTCCAGAAAAACGCTGTCGAGCTCGCTGTCCGCCAGATTGAAGGTCACATTCATGGTTGAGCGGTGCCCGGCCTGCGCTGATCCGGTGTAGAAGTCGTTCTGATCGATCAGCTCATACAACAGTTTCGCCTTCCGATCATTGATTTTCTCGATGGCGGCGACCCCGCCCTGATCCTTGAGCCATTGCAGGGTCAGACCCATCAGGTAAACGGCAAACGTGTTGATGGTGTTCGACATCGAATGGTTTTTGGCATACGTCTCATAGTTGAGCAGAGAGGGGGTATGCGGTAGGGCCTTGCCCAGCAGGTCCTTGCGGATCAATACCACGGCCATGCCCGAGGGGCCCAGGTTTTTCTGCAGGCCGGCGAAGATGACGCCAAAACGACGGATGTCCAGCTCCCGCGACAGCAGTTCCGAGGTCATATCGGCCACCAGGGGGATGTCGCCGGTATCCGGAAACTGCTGCCAGCGTGTGCCGAATATGGTGTTGTTGCTGGTGATGTGGACGTAGGAGGTGTCCGCATCCAGCCCGGATGGGTCGAGCTCGGGGATATGATCGAAGTTGCTGTCCTCGCTGCTGGCGACCACACGTGCATTACCGAAGCGCTCGGCTTCCTTGCGGGCCAGGCGGGCAAAATTGCCGGTTTCCACATACGCCGCCTTGTGTGCCGGATGGCGATCCATGAGGTTCAGCGGCACGGCCGAGAATTGCATCTGCGCGCCACCGTGGACATAGAGCAACTCATAGTCATCCGGCAATCCCGACAGTTCGCGGAATAGTGAGTCGGTGTTGTCGAGAACCGCACCGAATTCCTTTGAGCGGTGGCTGATCTCGATCACCGAAGCGCCCATGCCCTGGAAATCCAGGAACTCATCGCGCGCCTGTTCCATGACGGTTTCCGGCAACATGGCCGGCCCGGCCCCAAAATTGTAAACGCGGGTCATGATGTCGTGCTTCCTTATAAAAGTTTCACTTTGATGATGTTATCTCTGGTCCCGATTTCCCTGATCACGCCGTCGTCCGGCCGGGTGTCGAGATCGATCAGGCTGTAGGCGATATCCTCGCGGCTTTTGTTGATCATATCCAGCACATTCAGATCATGCTCGGCCAGCAGGGAAGTCACTTCACCCAGCATGCCAGGCACATTCCGGTTGGTGATGGCCAGCCGGGTGTGGGGCGGCGCATCGGGTATGCGATCCAGTTGCAGATGGGGGAAATTGACCGAGTTGCGGATGGTACCACTCTCGAGAAATTCCTTCAGCTGTTCGGCGGCCATGATGGCGCAGTTCTCCTCGGCTTCCGCCGTGCTGGCACCAATATGAGGCATCAGGATCACGTCACTGCGGCCCAGCAGTTCGTTACGCGGGAAATCGCTGATGTACATACGCAGGGGGCCACTGTCCAGACCGCTGCGGATCGCCTCGACGTCGACAATTTCGTCGCGTGAGAAGTTGAGCAGGCAGCAGCCGGGTTTCATGGCGGCCACTGCTGCCTGGTTGATGATCCCCCGAGTGGCATCCAGGGCGGGCAGATGCAGTGAAATATAGTCGGAGTTGGCGAACAGGGCGCTCAGGTTCTCGATCTTGCGGACCTGATTGGGCAGGCGCCAGGCCGCGTCCACGGACAGTTTCGGGTCGTGACCCAGCACTTCCATGCCCAGGGCGATGGCCGCCTCGGCCACCAGGGAGCCGATGGCACCCAGGCCAATGATGCCGATGGTCTTGCCATGCAGTTCGCTGCCGCGGAAGCGCTTCTTTTCCTGCTCCAGGCGGGCCGACAGCGCGACATTGTCCATCCCCTCCTGCAGTCCGGTGGCGAAGTGGATGCCAGGCAACACGCCCCGTGAACCGAGCAGAAGACCACAGAGCACCAGTTCCTTGACGGCATTGGCATTGGCGCCGGGGGTGTTGAAAACCACTATGCCCTGTTCGGTGCAGTACTGCAGTGGAACGTTGTTGGTGCCGGCGCCGGCCCGGGCCACGGCGCGCACACTGTCCTCGATCTGTTCCGTCTGCAGCTTGTGGCTGCGCAGCAGTATGGCATCGGGCTGTTGCAGATCCGCGTTCACCTCGTATTCTCCGACAGGAAAGCGTTTCAGTCCGACGCTGGCGATCTGATTGTAAGTCCTGATTCTGTACATCCCTGAGTCCTTGTTATTGTTCGATTGCTTGTGGTGCACAACAGCCGTGTTATAACGTGAATCTCCGGCGGGTGCCAGCCGGGGTCACGCTGAGATGGGTTCAACGGTGCGCCGGTAGCAGCTATCATGCGGCGTTGACCAGACAAAGGGGAGAGGGGAGACGCGTGAACGCCACACTACAGGCCGGAATACCTATCCGGATTGACAGCGGACAGTTGCCTGTCTATCGCCTGCTGTGCGGTAATCCAGGCCAGATGACGGGACCGGGCACCAACAGTTATCTGTTGGGCAGGCAAAGAATGGCCCTGGTCGATCCGGGGCCGGCACTGCCCGAGCATCGCGAAGCCATATTGTCAGCCCTGGCGGGGCGTGAGCTGGCCTGGATCTTTGTCACCCATACCCATGGCGACCATTCACCGGGAGCGGCCGAACTGCAGCGGCTCACCGGTGCCGAACTGATCGGCCTGCCGGCACCAGCGGCCGCGCATCAGGATGACAGTTTTGTGCCTGATCGTAGCTACCAGCACGAAGAACGCATCCGCTGCGATGATTTTGTCATGCAATTGATCCACACGCCCGGGCATGTCTCCAATCACTTCTGCTTCTTGCTGGAGGAGGAGCGGCTCCTGTTTACCGGCGATCATGTATTACAGGGCACCACCCCGGTCATCCTGCCTCCGGACGGTGATATGGCGGATTACCTGGATTCCCTGGAAAAACTGCGCTTACTCGACCTGAGGGCGTTGGCTCCGGGGCATGGCACGGTGATCGACACGCCCGAACAGTCGATTTCCGCGTTGATACGGCATCGTCTGCGCCGGGAGAGCAAAGTCCTGCGCTGTATGGGCGAACTGGGCGCCAGTCCGATCGAGGCGCTCTGTCGTGCCGTGTATGATGATGTGCCTGAGCAGCTGCTGGGCTGGGCGCAGAAGACCCTGCTGGCTCATCTGATCAAGCTGGAAAAAGAATCACGGGTGCGGCAAGAGCGCGGCCTGTGGATACCGGTGGCTTGATGGGAGCGGCGTAATGAGCGACAGGCCGTGGTTCCTGTACATGATCCGTTGTGCTGATGGCAGTCTGTATACCGGTATCAGCACCGATGTCGAGCGTCGTTTCGCCGAACATTGCAGTGGTCGGGCACCGGGTGCGCGGTATCTGCGGGGTCGGGGGCCGCTGGAGATGGTGTTCCGCTGCGCGGCCGGTGATCGGGCCATGGCCAGTCGTCTGGAGTACAGGGTCAAGCGTATGACAGTGGCAGAAAAGCGGCGTCTGGTTTCGGGCCGGTCGGATATTCGCGAATGCCTGCAGGAGGTGGACAGCAGTGAGCAGTGAAAAAGCAGTGGGAAAAATTCCGGTCGGCATCAGCAGCTGCCTGATCGGCGAGGAGGTGCGCTTCAACGGGGGTCATAAACTGGACTCCTATGTGAATCGGACCCTGGGACAGTATTTCGAGTTCCACCCGTTCTGTCCGGAGGTGGATATCGGCCTTGGTGTACCGCGCAAACCGATCCGGCTGGTGCGGCGCGATGATCAGATTCGCGTGGTTGATGTCGACGAGGGCAGTACGGATTACACGCAAGCCCTGATTGATTCGGCCGAGCAGCAGAAATCCTGGCAGCGGGATCTGTGCGCCTATATCCTGAAAAAGGACTCCCCCAGTTGCGGCATGGAGCGGGTCAAGGTCTATGATGGTTCGCGGCCGGGCCGCGACGGGGTGGGGGTTTTTGCCGGTCGCCTGATGGAGAATTTCCCGGAAATGCCGGTCGAAGAGGAAGGGCGGCTCGGTGACCCGGTGCTGCGGGAGAATTTCATCCAGCGTGTCTACGTGATGTATCGCTGGAAAAAGTTTCGGGCCGGGGGTCTGAATGTGGCTGATCTGGTGGATTTCCATGCCCGCCACAAGCTGATTCTCATGAGTCACTGCCAGAGGACCTATCGCGAACTCGGGCCACTGGTGGCCAGTGCCCGGAAAGAGAACATAGACGAAGTTTCTGCCGAGTACATCCGCAAGCTCATGCCTGCGCTGAAAAAGCGCGCCACGCGGGGTAGCCACGTGAACGTCTTGCAGCATATACAGGGTTACCTGAAGCGCGACCTGGATGCCGATGACCGGGCCGAGTTGAAAGAATCCATCGAGCGTTACCATGAGGGGCAGGTGCCACTGATTGTGCCCATCACTCTGCTCAATCACCATTTCCGGCGCAATCCCGATGACTACATCCTGCGTTCCTGGTACATGCAGCCGTATCCAGCCGAAATGAGCCTGCAAAACCGGATATAAGCCTGCAAAATCGGGTATAAGCCAGTATAATGCGCGGCACTTTTTAATGCGGCATGCTCCGGCATGTCAGCAGAGACAGGGGCAGAACATGAGTCAGGACATTGATGTGTACATGCAGCAGGTGGGCGAGCGGGCAAGGGCCGCGTCCCGGGTCATCGCGTCGCTGAATGCCGGTCACAAGAACCAGGCCCTGTTGGCCATCGCAGCAGCCGTGGATGCGGCCCGCGATGCCTTGCTGATTGCCAATCGCAAGGATCTGGATGCCGGCCGTGACAAGGGCCTCGAACCGGCCATGCTGGACCGGCTGGAGCTCACGCCGGAGCGGATCGACGCGATGATCGAAGGGCTGCAGCAGGTGGCCAGCTTGAATGATCCGGTCGGTGAAATCACCGACCTGGCCTATCGCCCCAGCGGTATCCAGGTCGGTCGCATGAGAGTGCCGCTGGGTGTCATCGGTATCATTTACGAGTCGCGGCCCAATGTGACCTGCGAGGCGGCCAGTCTCTGCCTGAAATCCGGCAACGCGACCATCCTGCGTGGCGGCTCCGAAGCCATCCATTCGAATCAGGCGATTGCGGCCTGCATCAGTGCCGGTCTGGAGAAAACAGGACTGCCGGCGGCTGCGGTGCAGGTGATCGAGACCACGGACCGTGAGGCGGTTGGCCGTCTGATCAGCATGCCGGAATTCGTCGATGTGATCGTACCGCGCGGCGGCAAGGGCTTGATCGAGCGGATCAGCCGCGACGCCCGGGTGCCGGTAATCAAGCACCTCGACGGAAACTGTCATGTCTACATCGACGACCATGCTGATCTGCAGCAAGCCGTGCGGGTGGCCGTAAACGCCAAAACCCAGCGCTACGGTACCTGCAACACCATGGAATCCCTGCTGGTGGCCGAATCGGTGGCGGAAAAAGTACTGCCTGAGCTGGGGAAGTTCTTCAAAGAGAAGGACGTTGAGTTGCGCGGTTGTGAGCGGACCTGTTCCATACTGTCCGATGCACGCCCGGCCCGGGAAAGTGACTGGGCCGAGGAGTATCTGGCGCCGATATTGGCGATCCGTATCGTTTCGGGGCCGGATGAGGCGATTGCGCACATAAACCGCTATGGATCCGGTCATACCGATGCAATCATCACCGAGGACTACAGCCGGGCGCGGCGTTTCCTGCGCGAGGTGGATGCCAGTTCGGTCATGGTCAATGCCTCGACCCGTTTTGCGGATGGTTTCGAGTACGGTCTGGGTGCGGAAATCGGCATCTCCACAGACAAACTGCACGCACGTGGACCGGTGGGGCTCGAAGGCCTGACCTCACAGAAGTATGTGGTGCTGGGCGAGGGTCATATCCGCACATGATGCGGCTCGGGGTCATGGGGGGCATGTTTGATCCGGTTCACCGGGGCCACCTGGTGGTGGCACGGGCGGCCGTGTCCGCGCTGTCGCTCGACCGATTGCACCTGGTCCCCTGCGCGACCCCCAATCATCGGGAAGGGGCAGCAGCCAGTGGCGAGCAGCGCATGGCCATGCTCGAGCTGGCCGCCGCATCGGAGCCGGACCTGGTTGTGGATGACCGGGAATTACGTCGGACCGGCGTTTCCTACTCGGTCGACACCCTGCGCGACTTCCATCAGCAATTTGCGGATGCGGCACTGGTTTTTGTGCTCGGTTGGGACAGTTTCCTGAGCCTGCCGCGCTGGCATCGCTGGCAGGAGCTGTTCAGCTATGCCCATCTCTGTGCTGTCAGTCGTCCGGGTGTGGCCTGGCCGCCGCCTATGGATGATGCCGATGGCAGGGCCTTGCGCAAGCTGCTGACACAGCGCAGTGTGCCGGATGCGCAGGCCCTGTTCGAGCGCACTGCGGGAAGTGTGCTCGTGGTGGAAAACATCGAGCAGGATATTTCCTCCACAAAGGTGCGCCGTGCACTACGGGAGGGGCAATCGACCGGAGAGTGGATTGATCCCGCGGTAACGGAGTACATTGCCCGGCATGGGCTATACTGTAATTGAAATCCATTGGCACAACAGGAGTTGACATAGACTTGGATAAAAATGAACTGGTCGATCTGGTGACAGGTACACTGGAAGACAAGAAAGGGCAGGACGTGGTCAGTCTGGAGGTTTCACAGCTTACTCCGATGACCGATTACATGGTGATTGTCACCGGCCGCTCGTCAACGCACATCAAATCATTGGCGGATGACGTCATCGTGGCGGTCAAGCAGGCTGGCGAACCGATTCGGGGTACTGAAGGTCGCGAGCAGTCCGAATGGGTGCTGGTCGACCTGGGCTCGGTCCTGGTTCACATCATGCTGGCAGCTACCCGTTCTCACTACAGCCTCGAGGATCTGTGGAATTTCAAGCCGGATCCGGTCAGTGAAGATTAAGCTGGTCAGTGTCGGCACAAAGATGCCGGACTGGGTTGAGCGGGGCGTGGAGGAATACCGCCGCCGTTTTCCCGCCGACTTCCAGTTCGATGTGCTGGAGGTGCCATTGGTAAAACGCGGTAAAAATCCCGATATGGTCCGGATCATGGGCCGTGAAGCGCAGGACCTGCTACAGCGGGTTCCCTCCGATGATTATCTGGTGGCCATGGATGTGCAGGGCAAGAGCCTGTCCACCGAGGACCTGGCTGCCTCCGTGGACCGCATACGGCAGGAAGGAAGGAACCTCTCGCTGCTGGTGGGGGGGCCGGACGGCCTGGATCCGGAGTGCCTGCAGCGGGCTGATGCACGCTGGTCACTGTCGGCCCTGACCCTGCCGCATCCCCTGGTGCGTGTGCTGATTGCCGAACAGTTCTACCGGGTTTGGAGCCTGTTGCATCAACATCCCTATCACCGGGCCTGAGCAATGCTTGGTTGACTGCAAAAGCGTGATACACTTTCAATCTGACGAGTGGTCTCACCAAGCAGCTCCGAGAACCCGGCAGACATGGCCCAGAAGTTCCATCTTGACGAATACAAGCGTGAAACCCTGATTTTCCGGCAGCGGATGCTGGTGGCTGCTGCCTTGGTCATCCTGCTGATGGGGATTCTCATCCTCTGGATGATCAATCTGCAGTTCATCAATCACGAATATTATTCCTCCCGCTCCGACGGCAACCGCCTGCACTCCCAGTTCGTGCCCCCTACCCGGGGCCTGATCTATGACCGCAATGGTCGGCTGCTGGCTGATAATCGGCCTGTATTCAACCTTACGGTGGTGCGTGAGCAAGCCGCTGAATTTGAACAGTCGCTGGAGCTGTTGCGCTCCATAATCGGGCTGACCGATGAAGATATCGAGCGCTACGAGGAGCGTCAGCGCCGGCGGGCGATTCCACTCAGTTCGGTGCCTTTGCGCCAGAGTCTGGACGAGGACGAAATTGCCAGAATCGCCGTGCATCAGCATCGTCTGCCAGGGCTCGCCGTGGAGGCCCAGCTGGCGCGGTATTATCCCTACGGGGCCAGTGCGGCTCATGCCCTGGGATACGTGTCGGAAATCAACCGGCAGGAACTGCAGGCCATGACCGAAGAACAGGTCCGCAATTACCGGGGCAGCAATCACATCGGAAAAACCGGGGTGGAAAAGACCTATGAGTCCCATCTGCATGGTCGGGTCGGTTTCGAGACGGTGGAGAAGAACAATCGCGGACGGGTCATGCGTGTACTGGACCGGATCGACCCGGAGCCGGGAAAGGATGTCCGACTGCACCTGGACATTGACCTGCAGCTGGCCGCGGAAGCGGCGCTGGGAGATCACCGTGGCGCGATTGTTGCCATAGAGCCGGGGACGGGCGGTATCCTGGCGATGGTCAGCAAGCCGGATTACGATCCCAATCTGTTCGTCACCGGCATCAGTCGGGAGCAGCTGTCCGCCATCAACAGCTCGCGGCACTCGCCCATGTTCAACCGGGCTGTCAATTCACGGGTACCGGGCTCGACCATCAAACCTTTCATCGGCCTGGCCGGCCTGTATCACGATATTGTCACACCGGAGACCGTCATCGATGACCCGGGGTATTACCGCTTGCCGGCCCGCAGACGTCCTTATTATGACTGGACCTGGTGGGTGGATCGAAGCGGGCATGGTCCGATCGATCTGGAGCGCGCCATCTATCAATCCTGCAACACCTACTTCAGCCATGTGGCGGTTGAGCTCGGTATCGACCGGATTCACGATTTCCTGCTCACCTGGGGGTTTGGCAGCAATATCAGCCTGGATGTGCCGGAAGCGAATCCGGGCATTGTGCCGTCCCCGCAATGGAAGCGGGAGCATCGTAATGAACCCTGGTATCCCGGGGAAACCCCACCGGAAGGTTTCGGCAATGGTATGTTCCAGGCCACCACGCTGCAGATGGCCAGTGCCACGGCGGCGATAGCCAATCATGGTGTGCTGGAGCGCCCCCGCATGCTCAGTGCCATCCAGAGCAATGGTGGCAACGAATTCGCTGACATCATTTTCGACGGGGAGGATGTTGC
Source organism: Gammaproteobacteria bacterium (assembly GCA_003556835.1). GTDB lineage: Bacteria > Pseudomonadota > Gammaproteobacteria > Pseudomonadales > Pseudohongiellaceae > PWQG01. Next base: position 2,224 of record PWQG01000138.1, on the reverse strand, counting down.
CCAGCCGATGCTGCCGGAGCCAGAGCTGGTGGATCATGTGCGCTCGGCCATGATCCACACCGTGAGCAAGCCCTATGATCGGGAGCGGCGGCGTCACGAAGGCACGGCCTATCCCTTCATCGAAGCGGTTGAGCCCATGGCTTATGACATGGGCGGCAAGTCCGGGACGGCCCAGGTGGTGGGCTTTCTCACCGACCCTGCCGGTAACAGATTGCGGAGCGAAGAGGTGATTGAAGAGCACCAGAACCATGCCATGTTCATCGCTTTTGATGCCTCGCCGGAGTCACGCATTGCCGTGGCCGTGTTCGTCGAGCATGGTCAGGGTGGCAGTTCGGTGGCGGGTCCGATCGCCCGGGAGGTCATGGATGCCTACATGTTACCAATTCTGGAGCGCGAGGAAGCCGAGCGGGAGGCGCGGGAGCGCGAGCAGGAAGTCCTGTTGCTGACTGCGGTGGAGTGATGGTTGCTGGACCATCTTGCTGACAAATCGGCAGGGACTGGGGTACACTGGACAAAATAACAGGCCTGACAGGAGTCGAGCAGGAAAATGATAAACACCTCGTGTCTCAAGCCTTGCCTGCTGCTGGCTCTCCTGCTGCTTGCCGCCTGTGCCAGCCGCACGCCGGCACCAGTAACGCCTGAATCCACGCCCGATCCTTCCACTACGGTGGATCATTCAGAGCGGTATACCATCGATCAGGACCGTGCGCCGACCATGCCCCTGGATCCGGATGCCATACGGGAGGTGATTCCAGTCCCGGAAACGCGTACCATCGCGGGCAATTTCTCACCCTATACGGTCAATGGCCGTACCTATGAGGTCATGGCCAGCGAGCTGGGCTACGAAGATACCGGGGTGGCGTCCTGGTACGGTGAAAAGTTTCATGGACACCACACGTCGAATGGCGAGATCTTCGACATGTATCAGATTTCGGCCGCGCACCGCTACCTCCCAATACCCAGCTATCTGCGCGTGACCAATCTCGAGAACCAGCGCAGTATCCTGGTGCGGGTGAACGACCGGGGTCCGTTCCACAGTGAGCGGATTGTGGACCTGTCGTATGCTGCCGCCTGGAAACTGGGGTTCTCGGACCAGGGTACGGCCCGGGTGCATCTGGAGGCCATCGTGCCGGGTCCGGAGGATCAGGAGATTCCCCAGGCACGGCAGCAGATGGCAGCCGGTGGCGGTGGGGAGTATCTGCAGGTGGGCGCCTTTGGTTCACGGCAGGCTGCTGAACGGCAGGTGCAGCGGGTTCAGGACATGACAACAAGACCGGTATTCATCCGGTCTGTAGAAACAGACAACGCAGGCCAGAACTTCTATCGCGTGCGTGTTGGCCCCATATCCGATTCCGCGGAGCTGGATCGGATCACGGAAGCCATGCTGGATGCGGATCTCGGGCGTCCCCTTGTGGTGACGGAATAGAACAGACAGACTGAAACAGACAGGTAACAGTGGTGAAGATGAACAGACAACGCAGTATTTTTTCCATGATCCTGAGCCTGGCTGTCATGCTCGGCGCAGGGCAGGCGATGGCCCAGACGATCATGCCACAGGCGCCACAGATCGCCGGTAGCAGTTACATCCTGATGGATGCCCGCACCGGTCATATCATCATGGAACACAACGCGGATGAACCTCTGCCTCCGGCCAGTCTCACCAAGATCATGACGGCCTATATCGCGGAGGTGGAAATCGACAACGGTTCCATGGCCATGGATGACATGGTGTACATCAGTGAGCGGGCCTGGCGTACACAGGGATCGAAGATGTTCGTGGATGTCGACAGTTATGTGTCGGTTGAAGATCTGATGCGGGGAATCATCATCCAGTCAGGCAACGACGCCAGTGTGGCGATTGCCGAGCACATCGCCGGCAGTGAGGAAGCTTTTGCGGACCTGATGAACCAGCATGCCCGCGCGTTGGGCATGACCAACTCCACATTCATGAACTCCAGTGGCCTGGACTCGGATGGCAACTACAATCTGATGTCCGCACGGGATCTTGCCATCCTGTCGCGCGCCAAGATCATTGATCACCCGGACCACTACAGCATGTATGCGGAGCGCGAGTTCACCTATAACGGCATCCGGCAACCCAACCGCAACACCCTGTTGTTCCGAGACTCCACCGTGGACGGTATCAAGACCGGATGGACCTCGCAGGCCGGCTTCTTCGCTAGCGGTACCCATGACCACAGCGATCAGGCGCATACCGTCACGT
>PWQG01000034.1 GCA_003556835.1 Gammaproteobacteria bacterium | reverse complement strand
GATTGAGGGCGCGCTCGGCATAGACGCGGTCGGCCGTATCGTCATGATGCAGGGGGCGCAGCAATTCAACCAGCTCGCTGTCATCGCTGCGACACTCAATGCCCACCGCTCCCTGGCCACCAGACGGGAGGGAGATTTCCGGGGCCATACGCTCGGCGATGCGTTCGTGCAATTCCAGGCGCAACAATCCGGCCGTGGCCAGGACAATGGCATCGAACTGGCCGCTGTCGAGTTTCCCCAGACGCGTACCGACATTGCCCCGCAGGAACCCGATCTGCAGGTCGGGCCGACGATCCATCAGCTGGCACTGGCGGCGCAGGCTCGATGTGCCGACCCGGGCTCCTCGGGGCAGATCGTCCACCGACTTGTAGTCATTGGAGACAAAGGCATCGGTCGGATCTTCGCGCTCACAGATCACCGGCAGGAACAGCCCCTCGGGAAACTCCATGGGCACATCCTTCATGGAATGCACGGCAATATCCGCCTCGCCTTCCAGCATTGCGACTTCCAGCTCCTTGACAAAAAGGGCCTTGCCGCCAATCTTCGCCAGAGGCGTGTCCACGAGCACATCCCCCTTGGTCGCGATTTTCACCAGCTCCACTCCCAGCCCCGGATGCAGGCGCTGCAACTCGGCCTTGACGAATTCGGCCTGCCACAGGGCAAGTGGACTGCGACGGGTGGCGATACGGATCGTTCTGTCTGACATGGAAACCCTTCCGGTCTGCAAATAAAGGAATGCCCGCGATTCTATAGCATCCGGCGTCCGACGTCAGTGGCGGAGGCAGGATACGGGTAAGACTGCTATAATCGCCGGCCTCTGCCAATCGACTGATGGACCCTCTATGAGCAATACCGGACAACAGGACCAGCGACTCTGGGGTGGGCGTTTCCAGGAACCCACCGATGCCTTTGTGGAACGCTTCACCGCTTCGGTGAGCTTTGATCAACGCCTGTATCAGCAGGATATCCGCGGCTCGATCGCCCATGCCACCATGTTGCACAAGGTCGGTATCCTGGATGAAGCCGAAAAGCAGGCCATCGTCGAAGGCCTGGAAGGCATTGCCAGCGACATCGAGGCGGGACGCTTCGAGTGGTCGGTGAGCCTTGAAGACGTGCACATGAACATCGAGGCGGAACTGACCCGGCGTATCGGCCTGACCGGCAAGAAGCTGCATACGGGACGCTCGCGCAATGACCAGGTCGCCACCGACATCCGGCTTTTCGTGCGCGATGAAATCGATGTGATCGCCGCCGAAATCACCCGCCTGCAGACGGCATTGCTGGACGTGGCCGAGCGTGAGGCCGACACCATCATGCCCGGCTTCACCCACCTGCAGTCGGCCCAGCCCATCACCTTCGGCCACCACCTGCTGGCCTGGTATGAAATGCTGGACCGCGATCATGGGCGCCTGATGGATTGCCGCAAGCGACTCAATGTCTCCCCTTTGGGCGCCGCAGCCCTGGCCGGCACCAGTTTCCCCATCGACCGCGAATACACGGCCGAGCTGCTGGGTTTTGACAGCACCTCACGCAACTCCCTGGATTCGGTAAGTGACCGGGACTTCACCATCGAACTGGCGGCCTTTGGCAGCCTGCTGATGACCCACCTGTCGCGTTTTTCCGAGGAACTGGTGCTGTGGACCTCGGCTCAGTTCGATTTCATCGACCTGCCGGATCGTTTCTGCACCGGCTCCTCCATCATGCCGCAGAAAAAGAATCCGGACGTGCCGGAACTGGTACGCGGCAAGACCGGGCGGGTCAACGGTCACCTGGTATCCCTGCTGACCCTGATGAAATCGCAACCACTGGCCTACAACAAGGACAACCAGGAGGACAAGGAGCCAGTCTTCGATCTGCTCGACACCGTCCGTGATTGCCTCAAGGCCTATGCCGACATGATGCCAGCCATCAAGGCGAAGAAAGAGAATATGTACCAGGCGGCAAGCCGGGGTTATGCCACGGCCACCGACCTGGCCGATTACCTGGTCAAGAAAGGCCTGGCCTTCCGGGATGCCCACGAGATTGTCGGGCAGTCGGTTGCCTACGGGATCGAACAGGGCAAGGATCTGGGTGAGTTGAGTCTGGGGGAGTTGCAGCAATTCTCGGACAACATCGGTGAGGACGTCTTTGCCGTGCTGACCCTGGAAGGTTCCGTGCAGGCCCGGGATCACGTCGGGGGCACAGCGCCGGCGCAGGTGCGGGCGGCCGTGAAGGCCTGCCGCCTGGATATGCAGACTCGCGACAGCCTCTGATCTTCCCTCTTCCGCCGCTCTCGCATCCGGCAAAGTACAGCCAATAAAAAGGCCGCCTCCCTTTCAGGAGGCGGCCTTTCTTTTTCATGCCGCTGAATCAGCGGTATCAGCGATAGTCGTGGTAGGAGAAGTATCCGATGAACATCTCTTCCCAGCTCTGCAGACCCGCCACGGCCGGAACCGTCGGATCGGGCACACCGAGGTTGTACTCGGAGTTGTCAAAAGTGCCTTCCACAATCACACGGGAGCCGGCCGGCAGAACCATGGGTTCTGTCATCTGGTAGGTCGGCTGCCAGGCGAAGTTGTAGTCCGGAATATTGATGATGTCGTCACCGGTATTGTCGGGATACACCACCCGGGCACTCATGGCACGGCCGCGATAGTGCATGTGGGCACGGAAACCGTGCAGCACGATATCCTTGTCAAACACATGGTCGGCTGCCATCTCGTGTCGCATCGCGCCCGGGGGAATGTTGATGGCATCAACGCCACCACCGTGGGATACCGAATAGGTGTGGTATTCGAATTCCGGCAATTCGTCCTCGTCAAAGAACCACAGGCCGACACGGGTGTTGTCCACCACTTCCTGACCAAATGAGGTGTAGTGGATGGACATTCTCAGCGCGGAACCGGTTGGCACAAAAATGCCGGTGTTCTCGGGATAGGAAGTTGCGTATTCCTTGCCGGGTGCATAACCTTCCAGGAATTCACGCCGTGGGTCATTGTCCGCCTCGTCGATCATGCCGGTGTTGTCATCTTCAGCCGGAACCACGTAAGAGAGCAGATGGTGCAGTACCCGCTTGTCGCCCGGAATGAACTGTACCGCCTTCACCCAACGGTCATCTTCGAAGGGAAAGGGAATGACCGAATTGATGTAGTCAATGACGCCGGTTGCGGGGACGGTGAAACTCGGTACCTCGACGATGTAGTCCGGCGCACCGGCATCTTCATAGGTCCATTCACTTTGCGGGGGTTCGATCTGGGCCAGTGGGTCGGCACCGGCAGCTTGCGCCTGGTAGGCCACACCAGCTGTCATCGCCAGCATTGATACCCAGGCCGTTCTCTTCATGGCAGACTTCATAACAGAGCTCCTCTTGTCGGGTTTGAAGTCGATATGATCCGGCATTCGTACGATCCGTTGCCGGTCCTTATTGTTATCGTATGTTCGACTGTTGCTTCTGTTCTCGACTGCATGTCTTGGCCTGAATCGTCAGGCATGGACCGAGACACTGCGGCTATAAATACACCATATGACTGCCATAATCAATTCCCCGAAAACCCGCATTCGCAGCTTATTTATCATGGATCAAAAAAAAGCCCCCGGTAAAAACCGGGGGCTTGGAATGACCGGACGTATCAGACAGAGGATGCGGGATATGTGTCCGCCCGGTCATAGCCTGGCACTTGCCACAGACCGGATCACGACGGAACTGATGCCTTGACCCTGCCTGCACCCCATACAAAGCAATCGCTGTGCCAGAAAAATAAAGCATAATTAAAACAAAGAGTTGAATTGCATCGAGCAAAAAGGATACAAAAATCCAGGGGCAAGACTGTCGGGCTGACGGGACAGAATGGCTGCGCTTCAGGCAAGTCACTGATTTACCGCACCCTGACTGTCGGGCAGGCCCGACAGTCAGCTAATCAGTCCTCTTCGGCTTCCTTGCGGAACCTAGCCGGCTCCAGGCCATGGCGCTTCAGCAGATTGTAGAACTCACTGCGATTGCGCTCCGCCAGGCGCGCAGCCAGGGCGATATTGCCCTCGGACAGGTTGAGCAGGCGCACCAGGTAATCATGCTCGAATTGGTCCCTGGCATCATTGAGGCTGAGCAGGCGCTCGGGCCGGAACCGCAGGGCACGCTCCACCAGATTGCGTGAAACCATCGAGCCCCCCGACAGTACGACACACTGCTCCACCACATTGAGAAGTTGACGCACATTACCGGGCCAGGGCGCGCTGACCAGCACCTCCATGGCCTCTGGTGCAAAACGCACAGTTTCGCGGCCATGACGCTCGGCCATCATGCGAGCAAACTGCTTGACCAACAGCGGAATGTCCTCGCGTCGCTCCGCGAGGGGCGGCAACACCAGGGTGATGACATTGAGCCGGTAGAACAGGTCCTCGCGAAAACTGCCCTGGGCGACCTTTTTCTCCAGGTCCTGATGCGTGGCGGAGAGAATGCGCACATCCACCTTGCGTGTACCGGTATCCCCCACCGGACGCACTTCGCCCTGTTCCAGTACACGCAGCAGCTTCGCCTGGGCGGTCAGCGGCATGTCGCCGATTTCATCCAGGAACACGGTGCCGCCATCGGCTGCCTGGAACAGGCCTTCGTTTGCCTTGTTGGCACCGGTGAAGGCCCCGGCGACATGTCCGAACAGCTCCGATTCAAGCAGGGTTTCGGGAATGGCGGCGCAGTTGAGGGTCATGAACGCGCGGTCCCGGCGAGAACTGGCCTTGTGCACAGCCTGGGCCAGCAACTCCTTGCCGGTGCCGGTCTGGCTCTGGATCAGGATGCTGACATCGGTAACGGCAGCTGCACGGGTCTGCTGCAACAGCTCTTCCATCACCGGACTAGCATGGATGATGTGGGCGCACCAGCTGTTGTCCTCTTCCTCATCAGCACCAGGGCCCGAAGCGCCGGTCTGCTCCAACGCCTTGCTGATGTTGTCGAGCAGAATGGACGCGTCAAAGGGCTTGACCAGATAACTGAACACACCTTTGCGGGTGGCCTCTACCGCATCGGGAATGGTGCCGTGCGCGGTCAGGATGATGACCGGAAGATGCAGGTAACGCTGCTGGATCTCCTCGAACAGGGCCATGCCGTCCATGCCCGGCATCCTCAGGTCGGTGACCACCATATGCGGCTTGCTCGACGCCAGCTCGGTCAGGGCGGACCGGGCATTGTCCACTGCCCGCACCTCGAGATTGTTGGCTTCCAGACGCAATTGCATCAGACGCAGCAGGTCAGCGTCGTCGTCCACCAGCAGAATCCGTGCTCTTCGGCTCATGGGTTCTGTTCTCCGGGCGTTTCCTGTTGCCGCTCACGAATATTGAGCTGCTGCTCGATGCTGGTCAACGCGTCGATCTGTTCGTTCAGGCGGGCGATTTCCGAGCGCTGCTCTGCATTGCGCCGGTCCAGTTCGCGCAGCTCCGCGCGCAGACCCCGACGTTGCTCGAGCACTTCCCGCCAGAGACTGGCAAAGGGTTCGTGGGCACCGTTGTCGCTCCCCGGCGCCTCGACCACCTCTGCCAGTATGTCACCGGCCCGGGCCAGCGCGGCATCATTGGCATCGGCCGGAACGCTGAGCAACAGCGCCAGTCGCAGCCCT
>PWQG01000080.1 GCA_003556835.1 Gammaproteobacteria bacterium | reverse complement strand
TCCAGCTCCAGCAATATGCTCGCCAGGATCAGCGGTGGAAAGCCGAACACAATCATCAGGGCCATGGCCAGCACATACCAGCAGAACAGGGGCATCTGCCGCAGGGACATGCCATTGGCCCGCGAGCGCAATATCGAAACCACCAGATCCACCCCGGTTGCCATGGCGGAGATTTCCACGAAGGTGATCCCCAGCAACCAGAAGTCCGACCCGGGGCCGGGGGAATGCACGGAACTGCTGAGCGGCGTGTACATGAACCAGCCGGAATCCGGCGCCATATCCAGGGCCAGACTGGACAGGATGATCAGGCCACCAAACAGATAGCAGTAATAACCGAGGGAACTGATACGCGGAAACACCAGGTCGCGCGCCCCGATCATCTTGGGAATCATATAGACCGCCAGCCCTTCCAACACCGGGATGGCGAACAGGAACATCATCACCGTGCCATGCATGGTGAAGATCTGGTTGTAACGCGCAGGCCCTATGATCTCCTGCTCAGGCAGAGCCAGCTGGGTTCTTGCCAGCATGGCCAGCACACCGCCGACCAGGAAAAAGAACAACCCGGTGACCATGAAGCGCAGACCGATGCTGGTGTGATTGACCGCAGCCAGGCTGCCCCAACCGGGCAGGTTGCCCCATACCCGTTCGAATTCCTCGTGTTTGGGAGCCAGAAGCGGATCACGTTGCTCAGTCATTACTGTCCCCCTGCTCCTGCAACCACTCAGCGAAGTCGTCCGGAGAACGGGCGTGCACCACGAACTGCATGCCGGCATGTTGCAGACCACAGAATTCAGCGCAGGAGCCACGATAGTCTCCCGCCTCGGAGGCCTGCAGCCGCAGCACATTGACCCGCCCCGGGATGGCATCCAGCTTACCAGTGAGACGCGGCACCCAGAAAGAATGGATGACATCACTGCTGGCCAGATGGACATCGACCGGACGTCCCACCGGGATATACAGGGTATTGCTCAGTTCAATGTCGTGGTCCGGATAGTGCACGGACCAGAACCACTGACTGGCGGTGACATCGATGCGCAGCGCCTCCTCTCCTTCGACAGGCAGGGGCAGCATGCGGTGCCCTGCCGGAATACCGAACAATAGTAACAGCGCGATGCTTCCGGTTGGCAACAGGATGCCACCACCAATGATCCAGCGCCGGAAATGCCGCTCATCCTCCAGCAGCTCCTCACCCGGATCACGACGCACAGCCATGATCCAGAGTACACATATACCCAGCAATACCATTGTCGAGAAGCCGAGCATGCCCCACCACAAGCCGGCCACCGATGCCGCCCCCGGGCCGGCCGGATCCAATATGGAGAACTCACCCTGGCATCCCCCCAGAATCAGGGGGGTGAAGCCTGCCACGGATACTGCTATTCTGCGACCATGTCCGTACGCAAACTTCTTCCCGAACCCATCAGCAGCCGTTTGGCCATCTTCGGCCACCCGCTGCATCCGGTGCTGATCCACTTCCCGGTCGCGGCACTGATCGCCCTGGTGGCCACCGATCTGGCCTATGTTGCCACTGGCGATGTGTTCTGGGCACGGGCTGGACTCTGGCTGGCTGGCGTGGGCGCTTGCGGCGGCTGGATTTCGGGCCTCGCCGGCCTCATCGACCTGGGCAGCGTGCGCCGCATCCGTCGCCTGATCACTGCATGGTGCCATGGTATTTTTGCCGTGATGCTGCTCTCGCTGGCGAGCTGGAACTGGTTGCTGCGCATCGGTGATCCGGTCAGCAACCTGGTCCCATTGGGCCTGACCGTCTCCCTGCTCAGTGCACCCCTGATCGCCATCACCGGATTCCTTGGGGGACAACTGGTTTACGAGTACGCCGTTGGCGTGGATACGGACGAGGCCGCGAAGGCGCAGGACAGGGTGGGCAATTGAGCGCATCACAGCGTCTGCATCCATGGTGGCAACTCCAGCACCGGCTTGGCCAATACCAGCCAGAAGGTCAGCAGGATCAGGACCAGGGATGTCAGCAGTAGCAGTCGTGCCCAGCGCTGCGTGTTCGCCACCAGACCGGCCTCGTGGCGTATGATGAGCCAGCCCAGCAGGGCATGGCAGCTGACCAGAACCACCACCAGCGCGAGTTTCACCAGCATCCAGATATCCCGGAGCTCGGCCAGCATGAATACGGCGGAACCGGAAGCTATGGTCAGCAGGGCGACAGGTGTCGCAAATCGTGTAAACAGGAAACGCAGCAGGGACTCGTGACCATGACGCTGCCCTGGCAGGTCGGAATGCCACGCCTGCCCCGCGGCAAGCAGCAGTGGCATGTACAGCAAGGCTGCCGCCCAGAGCAGCAGGGCCACGATGTGCAGGATCAGAAACCAGAGCATCCCGTCCATTCCGCGAGAGTGGACGGTATTCTAAACATGTTTCGATTCGGCTTGAAAGCCCGACCTTCTGCGCTGCTTGTCTTCGTACATGGCCTTGTCCGCCTCGGCGACCAGCACATCAGCATAGGCATTCGCCTGCCAGCTCATGTCCGCTATCAACGCTCATCATCAAGCGGCTGAATGCACGCGCCACAAAGCGTGCCAAAGATCCCCCCCCTTCGTTGCGATACACCGGCACGCTGAGGTAGGTTTCCAGACCCAGTGCCTTGGCGGCTTCGGAATCTCCCCAATGGGAAGGAACATCGCGGGTGAGAAATCGCCTCTCCTCCAGCACCTGTAGTTGCAAGTCCATCCGAACTCCTCAGGGGCTCTGCAGTCGGCTCGGTAACCACTGCCGCGCACGATCAGCCAATGGCATGAGCAGAGCCAGACCAAGAAACAACAACGAGGTAAGGCCGGGCGGTAACAACCAGCCTTCAACCCACCAGGGCAGAAGCGCACAAAACACCCAGAAAAGGAACGAGCTGGCCACGGCGCCACGACGCTGCTCAAGAATGCGGCTGTTGATCCACAGGCCACCGGCCAATGGCAGGAAATGCACCAACGCCAGTGTGAACGTCAGCGCCATCCCCTGCATCAGGAACCAGACTGTGAAACCCATCAGAAACAGATGCCCGGCAATCACGGCCAGCACCAGCGGATATTCGGGTAGCGGATCATATTTCTGCTGGCTGTCGGGCAGGCAACGTGGCAAGGGATAGCGCTCTTCGACATCGGCCGGTCGCCAGCCCGTGGGCATGAACCAGATCCTGAACTTGTCCTGCCAGCGACGTGCGTGCCAGGCGTCCTGAAGCAGTTGCCAGTACACATGCAGATTGGCATAGAACGGATTCCAGCTCTGCAACGGTTTGCGCACACCGTAGACACAGGGCTCCTCGGGCATTTCCGCCTGATAGGTGCCGAACAGCCGGTCCCAGACGATGAACACACCGCCGAAGTTGCGATCAATATAGCCCTCATTGATGGCGTGGTGCACCCGGTGGTTCATCGGCGTGACAAAATACTTTTCGTACCAACCCATGTGACCGATGAAACGGGTATGGATCCAGTACTGGTAGATCAGATTGAGGGAACCCACCACCACAATGACTTCCGGCGGAAAACCGATGAACAGCAGCGGCAGGTAGAATACCGCCCCCAGCCAGAAACCGGTGAACGGTTGGCGCAGCGCGGTGGTGAGGTTGAACTCCTCGCTCTGGTGGTGCACCACATGGATGCTCCACAACACATTGATCATATGCTGGCAGCGATGACTCCAGTAATAGCAGAAGTCATACAGTACAAAGGCCAGCACCCACAGCAGTGGAGTCATCTCCAGCTCGGCATGCGGCAGCACCGTCCAGAGCGTGGCATAGGCCAGAAATCCAAAGAAACGGGTGGCAAAACCCATGGTCTGGCTGAGCAGACCGGTGCTCAGCGAGGCAATGGCATCATTGACCCGGTAGTACCCCGTCCTGCGCCGCTGGTCGAGGACAATCTCGATCAGCATCAGCACAAGAAACGCTGGTATGGCATAGAGAATCAGATCCAAGTCCGCCTACTCCGCAGTATCGGGTGTCCGGGCTCAATCCATGCCTTCTCCCAGCAGCCGTTCCCATTCATCCACGGGCTTGGGGCGACCAAAATGGAAGCCCTGGAATAACTTGCAGCCCATTTCATCCAGGCGCAGGAACTGCGCTTCCTGCTCGACCCCTTCGGCCAGCACACGCAGATCCAGGCTGTCACCCAGTGCAATTATGGTCCTAACAATGGCGGCATCATTGGAATCTGTCAACAGATCACTGACGAAGGACTGATCGATCTTGAGCTGATACAGGGGCAGGCGTTTGAGGTAGCCCAGGGAAGCATACCCGGTGCCGAAGTCATCCAGGGAGAAGCGGATGCCGAGTTCCCGCAACTGTTCCATGCGGGAGATCGTATTCTCCAGATCATCGATCAGCAGGCTTTCGGTGATCTCCAGTTCGAGCAGACCGGGATCGATTCCCTCACGGCTGATCAGGTCACGCAGGTCATCCACGAAACCGGGATGCCGGAACTGTTCCGGACTGATGTTGACCGCCAGGCTCAGGCCACGCAGACCCGGCATCTGCTGCCACTTGCGCAGCAGTTCACAACTGCGTTCCAGGATCCGCTGACCGAGAGGAACAATCAGGCCGGAGAGTTCGGCCACAGGGATGAAGTCAGCGGGAGAGACCTGACCCAGTTCAGCATCCTGCCAACGTGCCAGCGCCTCCAGGCCGATGATCCGGGACTGCAGATCGAATTGCGGCTGCAGATGCAGCTCGATCCGGTCCTCATTGATGGCCCGGCGCAGGGCCGCCTCGATCCGGGTGCGCCGGTTGATCTCGACCTGCATCTGTTGATTGAAAAAGCGCAGGCTCTGCCGCCCTGCCGACTTCGCGGAGGAGAGGGCCAGATCCACGCCCTTGAGCAGGGTATCAACATCACCGCGCGCGTCCGAGAAGAGGGCAACACCAATGCTGGCGGTGGTGACATACGATGCCCCGTCCAGATCAAAGGGACCATCCAGCCTGGTCAACACCGCTTCCGCTGTATCGCGCGCCTGCACCATGGCACGTTCGGTATCCAGGCTCAGATCCTCCAGCATGAGCAGGAATTCATCCGCACCCAGTCGACCCAGGGTGTCGGTGGGGCGCAGCCCTTCTCCCAGTCGCTCACCCACCTGACGCAGCAACTGATCACCCCGCTCATGCCCCTGGGAATCGTTGAGGGTCTTGAAATTGTCCAGATCCACGATCAACAGGGCACCTTCGAATCCGGTCTCTGCATGACTGGCCAGGGCATGACTCAGGCGATCCAGCATCAGGCGACGGTTCGGCAGGGTGGTAAGGGGATCGTAGAAGGCCAGGCGGTGTAATTCATTCTGGATTTCGCGGTGCTCGGTGATGTCGGTGGAAATACCGCACAGCGCGTAGATTTCACCCCGTGTATCACGCAAAGGGATCTTGACCGAGAGAAAGCTTCGGGTTTCACCACCGGCCAGGGTCCGGTTGACTTCCTCCCGTGCGACCCGCTCACCGTGTTCCAGCACTCGCCGGTCGTTCTCATGCAGGCGCTCGGCAGTCTGCGGATCGAAGAACTGCTCGTCCTGCCCACCGATGATCTTCTCCGCGGGCACACCGACATAGTCTGCCACCTTGCGATTGACATACTGGTAGCGCAGGTCCCTGCC
>PWQG01000223.1 GCA_003556835.1 Gammaproteobacteria bacterium | reverse complement strand
GGCCAGCAGCGGGAAAGCGATCATCATGCTGAAACAGAGAACGCTCAAGAATGTGATCCGCGCCACCGGCGTGGGTCTGCACACAGGCGAGAAGGTCTACCTGACCTTGCGACCGGCGCCAATCGACACCGGCATCATCTTCGTGCGCACCGACCTTGAGCCGAATGTCGAGATTCCCGCCAAGGCGCATCATGTTGGTGACACCACGTTGTCAACGGCCCTGGTCCTGGACGGGGTGCGTGTCTCGACCATCGAGCACCTGATGTCGGCCATGTCCGGACTGGGCATCGACAATGCCTATGTGGATGTCAGTGCCCCCGAGGTGCCCATCATGGACGGCAGTGCCGGTCCCTTTGTGTTCCTGATCCAGTCCGCTGGTATCGAGGAGCAGGATGCGCCCAAGCAGTTCATCCGTATCAAACGGGCAATTCACCTGGAGGAAGGGGACAAATCGGTCAGCATCGAGCCGTTCAACGGCTTCAAGGTCAGCTATACGCTCCTTTATGACCATCCGGTCTACCGTCGCTATACCAAGTCTGCGACCATCGACTTTTCCAGCACTTCATTTGTCAAGGAGGTCAGCCGCGCCCGGACTTTCGGTTTCATGCACGAGTTCGAGGAGCTACGTAACCGCAATCTCGCGCTCGGCGCAAGCATGGATAACGCGATTGCCGTGGGCGACTACAAGGTGCTCAACGAGGACGGATTGCGCTACGAGGATGAATTCGTCAAGCACAAGATCCTTGACTCCATTGGTGATCTCTACCTTTTGGGGCACAGCCTGATCGGTGAGTTCAAGGGCCACAAATCCGGCCATTCCCTCAACAACGCCTTGCTTCGGACGCTGCAGGAGAATCGCGATGCCTGGGAGCTGGTCAGTTTCGATTCCGAACAGAGTGTTCCCATTTCCTATGTGAAACCGGTTCTGGCAGCGTGAAATCAGCAACATGAAAGTGATACTGGTGCATCAACGGCACGGACTCACCAGAACCTATGTCATCACCGGCTGGTTGAAGGGCCTACTCTCCCTGTGTCTGCTGGTAGCGCCGGTGGCGCTCACCTACCTGGGCTACCAGCTGTCGGTACAGGTCCAGTCCGGCGATCCGGTGGTTGCCCAGAGTCTCAGCAGTACCGGCTCGGGCGCCGATGACCACGCGACGGCAACCCTCGACATGCTCGAGCGGGCTGCCGCACCAGCGGAGTCCGGGCAGGCGGAAGAACAGAACCCGGTCCTTGTGCCGCTTGCTGACACCGCGTTATTGCACGGCACGGCTTCTGCCGGGGATTCTCCTGCTGGTACTGACTTGCTGGCGGAATTCGTGCAGGCGGCGCGGCTGCAGCTGGCCCGTCACCTTGCGGCGGCGACCGGATGGCGCCCCTCTGCGGTGCCTGCGGCCGCCTACGTACACGGTCGCATTATTGATGCGGCCTCCTACCTCGTATACAACCACCGCTGATCCCGCCTCGGGACACAGGGAAGACGATGCCCGGAGTGATACTCCGGTCGTCCGCAGTTCATCAGCATATTGGTTTTGAATCACGTCTGGCAGGTCAACATGAAAGCAAACTTTCTTACTCGCGTTTTCGGCAGCGCCAACTCGCGGAAATTGAAGAAGCTCGAACGTATTGTTCGGCAGATCAACAGTTTTGAAGAATCCATGGAACAGTTGTCGGACGCGGATCTGCGCGCCCGGACCGATGGGCTCCGCCAGCGTTTTGATGAGGGGGAGCATACCGATCAGCTGTTGCCGGAGGCTTTTGCCGTCGTGCGCGAGGCGAGCAAACGTACCCTGGGCCTGCGTCACTTCGATGTGCAGATGATAGGTGGCATTGTTCTGCACCAGGGCGATATTGCCGAGATGAAGACCGGTGAAGGCAAGACCCTGGTGGCGACCCTGCCGGCCTATCTCAACGGGTTGACGGGCAAGGGCGTACATATCATCACGGTCAATGACTACCTGGCGGGTCGTGATGCCAACTGGATGCGGCCCCTGTACGAGTTCCTCGGTCTGACGGTGGGTGTGGTGGCATCCGGTCAGGGCCCGGAAGAGAAGCGGGCAGCCTACGAGGCATCCATCACCTATGGCAACAACAACGAATTCGGTTTCGACTACCTGCGCGACAATATGGCCTTCCGCATCGAGGATCGGATGCAACGGGAGCTGCATTTCGCCATCGTCGACGAGGTGGATTCCATCCTGATCGATGAAGCGCGTACCCCCCTGATCATCTCGGGGGCCGCCAGTGACAGTTCGCAGCTCTATAAAAAGATCAACAGCCTGATTCCGCAACTCGAGAAGGGCGAGAAACAGGAAGAGGAAAAGTCGGCCATGTCCCTGGACCGTGAACAGGCCGAGGAGAGCGGGCATTTCATCATCGATGAGAAAACCCGGCAGGTGGAGCTGACTGAAGAGGGTCACGCCTTCCTGGAGGAATTGCTGGGCGGACAGGGGATGCTCGAGGAAGGGCAGAATCTGTACGCGGCAAGCAACCTGGGGCTGTTGCACCACATCCATTCTGCGCTCAAGGCGCATTATCTGTTCAACAAGGATGTGGAATACATCGTCAAGGACGGGCTCGTGGTGCTGATTGACGAGCACACCGGTCGCACGATGGAAGGCCGACGCCTTTCCGAAGGCCTGCACCAGGCCATTGAAGCCAAGGAGGGGCTGGAAATCCAGAACGAGAGCCAGACCATGGCTTCCACCACTTTCCAGAACTATTTCCGCCTCTATGACAAGCTGGCCGGCATGACCGGTACAGCGGATACCGAGGCCTTCGAATTCAAGCAGATCTATGATCTGGACGTGGTTGTCATTCCACCCAACAAGCCCATGCAGCGGGTGGACAAGAACGACCTGGTGTTCCTGACCCTGGAAGAAAAGTTCGAGGCCATCATCAATGACATCCAGGAGTTCTCCGAGAAGGGCGCGCCGATCCTGGTGGGCACGGCCTCCATCGACACCTCCGAGATCCTGTCGAAGGCGCTGAACAAGGCGAAGATTCCGCATGAGGTATTGAACGCCAAGTTCCACGAGCGGGAAGCACAGATCATTGCCCAGGCCGGGCGACCGGGAGCGGTCACGATCGCCACCAATATGGCCGGCCGGGGTACCGACATCGTGCTCGGGGGTAACTGGGAGGCCGAAGTGGCCGAGCTGGAGAATCCCAGCGAGGAACAGATCGAGGCCATCAAGGCCGACTGGAAGCAGCGCAACGAGACGGTGATGCAGGCCGGCGGCCTACACATCATCGGCACCGAACGCCATGAGTCGCGCCGTATCGACAACCAGCTGCGGGGCCGTTCCGGCCGGCAGGGTGATCCGGGTTATTCGCGCTTCTATCTGTCCCTGGAAGACAATCTGATGCGCATTTTTGCCTCCGATCGTGTCAAGTCGTTCATGCAGCGCCTGGGCATGGAGCGCGGCGAGGCGATCGAGCACAACATGGTGTCCAAGTCGATCGAGAAGGCGCAGCGCAAGGTCGAGGGGCGCAACTTCGATATCCGCAAGCAATTGCTGGAATACGACAATGTGGCCAATGAGCAACGCACAATTGTCTATGAGCAGCGTAATGAGATCATGAGCAGCGAGGACCTCACGCCGCTGATCGAAGGCATGTGGGACGAGGTGGCCGACGATGTCATCAGCAGTTACGTGCCACCCCAGAGTGTGTTCGAGCAATGGAACATCCCGGGTCTGGAAGAGGCCATCGAAGCCTCATTCGGCACACGCCTGCCGATCCAGCAGTGGCTGGATGAGGACGAAAAACTCTACGAGGAAACCCTGCGGGAAAAGATCAAACAGGCCCTGCAGGAGGCCTATCGGCAGAAGCGGGAAGAAGTGGGGGAGAAAATGCGTCTGCTTGAGAAGCAGATCGTGCTGCAGATTCTCGACACCCTCTGGAAGGAGCACCTGTCGGCGATGGACCAGCTACGGCAGGGGATTTCCCTGCGCGGTTATGCGGGCAAGAACCCCAAGCAGGAGTACAAGCGCGAGGCATTCAGCCTGTTCCAGAACCTGCTGAATCGCCTGGGGCACGATGTGGTCCGTTTCCTGAGCCATGTGCAGATACGTTCTCCGGATGAGATCGAGGCCATAGAGCGAGCGCGTGAGGCGGAGCGGGCCAAGGAAAAAATGCGCTTCCAGCATGCAGAGGCTTCTGCGATGGACCAACCCGGCGCCGAGGGACAACGGGGCCAGCAGGCACAGAACAGCAAAACGCCGTTCGTCCGTGAAGAGCGCAAGGTGGGGCGCAACGAGTTGTGCCCCTGTGGCTCGGGCAAGAAATACAAACAATGTCATGGTCGGCTGGAATAGGCCGCGGGAGTAGCAGGAAATGGCAACAGGCAAGGCAGCTGAAGGGCCGCTGTATCCGGTCAAGGGTGTGCGCAGTGCCACCGTGCGTGCGGGTATCCGTTATCCCGATCGTCGGGACCTGGTTCTGATCGAACTCGCCGCCGATACCCGGGTGGCAGGTGTATTCACCCGCAATGCCTTCTGCGCCGCCCCGGTCATCGTGGCACGCGAGCACCTGGAGTCGATGCAGGGCATTGGCCGGTATTTTCTGATGAACGCGGGCAATGCCAACGCCGGTACCGGAGACTCCGGCCTGGCCGATGCCCGGTACTGCTGCGAAGCGGTGGCCCAGCAGACTGGTGTCAGGGCGGCCGAAGTGTTGCCGTTTTCCACCGGCGTGATCGGCGAGCGCCTGCCCGTGGAAAAACTGGTCAAGGGTGTGCGCGAGGCCGTGCCGGCATTGAGTGATGATGCCGATGCCTGGTGGGACGCCGCAGCGGGCATCATGACCACCGATACCCGCCCCAAAGTATTCTCGCGGCAGGTCGAGATAGATGGACAGACCGTCACGCTGACCGGCCTGTGCAAGGGGTCGGGAATGGTCCGGCCCGACATGGCCACCATGCTGGCCTATGTGTTCACCGATGCCGGCATGGAGCTCAGTGACCTGCAGTCCATACTGAATTCGTCTGTAGAGCACTCCTTCAATCGCATCACGGTGGATGGGGATACCTCCACCAATGACTGTTGCATGTTGGCCGCGACCGGAAAGAGCGGAGTCCATCTCACACCGCGTGACGAGCAGCAGTGGCGGGTATTCAGCAAAGCCCTGCATGAACTGACACAGACCATGGCCGTGAGTGTCATCCGTGATGCCGAGGGTGCCAGCAAGTTCGTCACCATCGAGGTATTCGAAGGCGCCGACGCCCAGGAATGCCTGGACGTGGCCTATACCATCGCCGAGTCACCACTGGTGAAGACCGCACTGACCGCCTCTGACCCCAATTGGGGCAGGATTCTGGCTGCGGTGGGCCGTGCCGGCCTGACCCATCTGGATATCAGCCGGGTACAGATCCACCTGGATGATGTCTGCATCGTGGAAAACGGCGCCCTGGCTGCGGATTACACGGAGGAAGCGGGGCAGGAAGTGATGAACCGCGAGGACATCACCATCACTATCCGGCTCGATCGCGGCCAGGCCCACGAGACCGTATGGACTGCAGACCTGTCGGAAGAGTACGTGCGCATCAACGCTTCCTACCGCAGCTGAGCTTCCTGCCGCGTCTGTTCCGCAGGACGGCGGAACAGACTGATGCCG
>PWQG01000367.1 GCA_003556835.1 Gammaproteobacteria bacterium | reverse complement strand
TTTTGCGCAGCGACTGCAGGTCCTTGCGGATCTGTTGACGCTGCTGCGTCGTGCGCAACATCAGCAAACGGGCCAGGCCACGACGATGCGCCTCGTCGGCTTCCTCCGCACTATCGAGCAGCTGCACTCCGACCGAGTCCCCTTCATCAATCAGCGCAGGATAGCGGATCAGGGTGATCTGTTCTTCGATCCGTACCTCAGGCGGCAGTTTTGCAGGCAGTGTTTCGTCCCAGTCCCGCGCTCCGCTGCAATGCAGGGGATGCGACTGCGGTTCCGCCAGCTCTTCACGTTGACGTCGCCCGGAGCCGGCGAAGCGTTGCTGCAACTGCGCCAGGTCTTCACCCTTGCCCAGCAGTTTCCCGTCTTCATCCAGCACTCGGATCTTGATCCGCAGATGTGGTGGCAGCGTGGCCTGCTCCCAGTGCTGTGCCGCCACGTCCACACCCTTGATGTGCCGCGCCTGCTCGCGCAACAGCTCGCGCAGCTCCTGCCGACCCGGTTCCGCGTCGGCCAGGGCCTGTTCAACAAATTCCGGTACGGGAATGAACTGCTTGCGCTGTGATTTTGGCAAGCCCTTCACCAGGGCAATACAGCGTTCGACCACAGTGCCGGGAACCGACCATTCGATATCCTTGACGGCGAGGCTGCCCAGCAGGGGAAGCGGCACATCAATACTCGCACCATCCTCTTCATTACCGGGCTCGAAACGATAACGGATCTGCAGCCGGTTGTGCTGGATGGTGGCCTGATCAGGAAACTCGTAATGCCGATTGCCATCCGGCTCACGCTGCAACAGGTCCTCGCGTGTCAGGTACAGGGTACGGTTCTTTTCCGTGCGCACCTGACGCGACCAGGCCTCAAAACTCTGCGCGTCAAACACCTGGGCGGGAATGCGCTCCTCGTAGAACGCCGCCACTTCCTCGTCACTGATCATGATATCCGGGCGCCGCAGCTTTTCCTCATCCCGGCGTATGTCCGTGATCAGTTCCTGGTTGGCCTTGAGAAATCCCTGCCGGGTATTGAGCTGCAGCGGGACCAGGGCTTCCTGTATGAAGATCTGCCGGCTGACCACCGGATCGATGGGCCCGTAATTGACCGCCCGTTTTTCGATCAGCACCAGGCCGAACAGACTGATTTTTTCATAGGCAACCACCTGACCCTGTTTCTTCTCCCAATGGGGTTCGAAGTATTCACGCTTGAGCAGATCCCCCGCCGCATCCACCACCCAATCCGGTTCGATGCTCGCGGCAAGGGTGGCAAACAGGCGGCTGGTCTCGATCAGTTCAGCGGCCACGATCCAGCGTGGTTTCTTCCTGGCCAGCACCGAGGTGGGAAACAACAGGAACTGTCGGCCGCGACTGCCCAGATAATGCTTCTCCGGGGTTTTCTGGCCGATCTGATTGAGAGAGCCACGGATGATGCTGCGGTGCACCGCCTCATAGTCATCGCCAGCCTGCCCCTTACGGATGTCCAGTTTCTGGCAGGCGAGCATGAGCTGTCGATGGGTCTCGCGCCATTCACGCATACGCATGAAGTTTAGGAAGTTTTCCTTGCAGTACTTGCGCAGCTGATTCTGGCTCAAGGCCTGACGTTGTTCCTCATAGGTCTGCCACAGATTCACGTAGGAGAGGAAATCGGACTTTTCATGTGCAAACTGCTGATGGCGTTGACGGGCGGCGTCGCGTTTTTCGGCCGGGCTTTCACGCGGTTCCTGCACACCCAATGCGCTGACGATGATCAGCAATTCGTACAGGCAATTGCGCTCTCCCGCTTCGATCAGCATACGCGCCAGGCGCGGATCGGCCGGCAAGCGCGCCATCTGTCGGCCAACACGGGTGATGCGCCGCTGTGCGTTGATGGCACCGAGTTCGGCCAGCAGCCGGAAACCATCATTGATCGAACGACGATCCGGCGGCTCGACAAAAGGAAAATCCTCGATCTCTCCCAGGCGCAGTTGCAACATCTGCAGGATTACCGCACTCAGGTTCGTACGCTGAATTTCCGGATCAGTGAATTCAGGACGCTGTAGGAAGTCCTCTTCGCTATAGAGTCGGATGCAGACCCCGGGCGCCACTCGACCACAACGACCGGCACGTTGATTGGCACTGGCCTGCGATACCGGTTCGATAGGCAGTCGTTGCACTTTGCTGCTGACACTGTAACGGCTGATGCGGGCCAGCCCGGTATCGATCACATAGACAATACCCGGCACCGTGAGCGAGGTTTCCGCCACATTGGTCGACAGCACCACCCGACGCCCCCTGTGCGACTCGAAAATCCGCTTCTGCTCCTTCTGGCTCAGGCGGGCATACAAGGGCAGTACTTCGGTATTGGCCATCGGTCTGCGACGCAGGGCCTGGGCCACATCACGGATTTCGCGCTCACCACTGAGGAAGACCAGCACGTCGCCGGGCCTGCCGCGCTTGCGATCCATGGATTCAATCTCGCGCAGGGCATGCAACACCGGTCCCGTGATGTTGTCCTCTTCGCGAACCGCTTCTGGCAGCTCATCTGGATCCTGATAGAGAATGTCGACCGGGAAACTGCGTCCGGTGACGGAGATGATCGGCGCCTGATCGAAGTGTGCGGAGAATTTCTCGACATCAATCGTGGCCGAGGTAATGATGACTTTCAGGTCAGGCCGCTTGCGGGTGAGACGTTTGAGGTAGCCCAGCAGGAAATCGATATTGAGGCTGCGTTCATGCGCCTCGTCGATGATCAGCACCTCGTATTTGCGCAGCATCCGGTCCTGCTGGATCTCATTGAGCAGGATGCCGTCGGTCATCAGCTTGATCCAGCTTTTCTCGCTGCTCTGGTCACTGAAACGGACCTGGAAACCCACCCCCTGACCCAACGGCTCATTCAGTTCCTCGGCAATACGTGCGGCCACCGAACGGGCGGCCAGGCGCCGCGGCTGGGTATGGCCGATCAAGCCGTTCACACCAAAGCCGCACTCCAGACAGATTTTGGGAATCTGGGTGGTCTTTCCCGAGCCGGTCTCACCGGCCACAACAATGACCTGGTGCTTGCGCAGGGCTTCAGCAATCTCGTCGCGGCGGATCGATACCGGCAGATCTTCGGGATACCGTACCACGGGCAATGCCGCCCGCCGCGCCTCGGCCTGATGCTCCTGCGTGCTTCCCATCAATTACCGTTTTTTTCCAGTTCCTGCTCCCGCAGCTCACGCCGCAGGATTTTGCCGACATTGGACTTGGGAAGATCATCAACAAACTCGATGATTCTCGGCATCTTGTAGTTGGTCAGGTTCTCGCGACAGTGGGATTTGATGTCATTCTTACTCAGCACATCGTCACGCCGGACAACGAAGAGCTTGATCATCTCACCAGTCTTCTCTTCGGGAATTCCGATGACAGCACTTTCTGATACGCCAGGATGGGAGTTGACCACTTCCTCGACTTCACTGGGGAAGACATTGAAACCGGATACGATAATCATGTCTTTTTTACGATCGACGATTTTGATATAACCTTCCTCATCAATCGTGGCGTAGTCACCGGTCTTGAACCAGCCATCCTCGATCGATTCGGCCGTGGCCTGCTCGTTCTGCCAGTACCCCTTCATGACCTGCGGCCCCTTGACCCAAAGCTCGCCACGCCCCTCGGAGACCTCATTGCCTTCCTCATCCATCAGCTTGATGCTGGTTTCAGGAACCGGCTGGCCGACAGTGCCAAGTTTGATTTTTTCATGTGGATTGACACTGACAACCGGGGAGCATTCTGTCAGACCATAGCCCTCGGACACCGGACTGCCGGTGATCGACTCCCACTCCTTGGCCACACTCACACTCATGGCCATGCCACCCGCGCCGGAAAAGCGCATGTCACTGAAATCCAGCTGATTGATATCCTTGTGGCGGCACATTGCCAGGTACAGGGTGTTGATGCCGACAATACCGTTGATCTGTATGCCCTTGAGGGTCTTGATCAGGCCGTCGATATCCCGGGGGTTGGGAATCAGGATGTTGTGGTTACCGGCATAGGCCTGCGACAGAACATGCAGCATGAAAGCATAGGTATGATACAACGGCAAAGGTGCCACGATGGTGTCTTCCCCATCGTTGATCAGTCCCTTGCTGGCCGATCGTAACTGCATCATGTTCCAGAGCAGATTGCTGTGTGTGAGCATCGCCCCCTTGGCCAATCCGGTGGTGCCACCGGTATACAGAAT
The DNA here is from genome assembly GCA_003556835.1 of Gammaproteobacteria bacterium. GTDB lineage: Bacteria > Pseudomonadota > Gammaproteobacteria > Pseudomonadales > Pseudohongiellaceae > PWQG01. Next base: position 1,437 of record PWQG01000367.1, on the reverse strand, counting down.
GATGGCCACATCGGTGCCCGAGTCAACCGCTTCCCGACCATTCACCGAAGTTTTTGTGGCAAAGACCTTTTTCCAGCTCACCGCGTCGGGCAGTGAGTAGGAGGGCACCATTTTCTTCACGTATTTGATGACAAAATTGGTCAACTTGCCCTTCAGACCCGGTAGCATGTCACCAGGTTCGGTGACAATGACGGTCTCGATATCCGTTTCAGGCAGGATGGATTGCAGCTTTTCACCGAAATTGGCCAGGATGACCACAGCTTTTGCGCCGGAGTCCTTGAACTGGTGTTTCATCTCCCGGGCGGTATAGAGCGGGTTGGTGTTGACGATGATCAGGCCCGCACGCGCCGCGGCCACCACGGCCACCGGAAATTGCAAGAGATTGGGTAGCTGGATGGCGATACGGTCACCCGGCTTGAGTCCCGAATGCTCCCGCAGCCAGGCCGCCAGATGCGCACTGGCTTCATCGAGCTCGCGATAGGTGATGGTGTGACCCAGACAAGTGAAAGCCGATCTGTCAGCCCAGCGTTCGAAGACATGCTCAAACAACTCCGGCAGATTGGCGAACTGTTCCGGGTCCAGGTCCTGCGTGCGTTCCAGTGGCGGTGCTGAATACATGATAGTCCTCTGCTTGTTGGTTGCCGCCCGCGGGCGGCTCCTTTATTTGGTCAGAAACATCATGGCCTCTTCCAGGCCCTTGACGGTCAACGGGTACATGCGGTCGTCAATCAGTTCCCGCACAATGCGGGTCGAATACGTGTGTTCCCAGTGTTGCTTCGGGATCGGATTGAGCCAGACCAGATGATCAAATGTATCACAGATCCTCTGCATCCAGATGGCTCCGGCCTCCTCGTTGTAGTGCTCGATACTACCACCGGGATGGGTGATTTCGTAGGGTGCCATGCTGGCGTCACCGACAAAGATGATCTTGTAGTCGCGCCCGTACTTGTGAAGGATATCGAACAGAGGAGTGGTCTCTGCCATCCGGCGCCGACTTTTCTTCCACACTGCCTCATAGACAAAATTGTGAAAGTAGAAGTACTCCATGTGCTTGAACTCGGTACGCGCCGCGGAGAACAGTTCTTCACAGACCCTGACATAGGGGTCCATCGATCCCCCGACGTCGAAGAACAGCAACACTTTCACCGCATTGTGCCGCTCCGGCACCATCTTGATGTCCAACAATCCACCTCTGCGCGCCGTGGAGGAGATGGTGTCGTCTATATCCAGCTCTTCCTGGGCACCGCTGCGGGCGAATTTGCGCAGGCGGCGCAGCGCCATCTTGATGTTGCGGGTACCGATCTCGATGCTGTCATCCAGGTCGCGGAAGCGTCGCTGGTCCCAGACCTTGACGGCCCGGCCATGCCGGCCCTCGTCCTGTCCGATGCGGATGCCTTCAGGATTGTATCCATGCGCCCCATACGGTGAGGTGCCACC
>PWQG01000480.1 GCA_003556835.1 Gammaproteobacteria bacterium | reverse complement strand
GCGCCGAGCAGGACCGTCGCCACCAAGGGCGAAGGCACCAGGCTCCGCCCGGTTTCCTCCAGTACAAGACCGAGTCCGCCGTAACCGAATTCGAAGCCGCCATAGGATTCGGGAATGGCCATGCCGGCCCAGCCCAACTCCACCATCTGCTGCCAGAGTGCCTTGGGATAACCCAATTCATCCCGCGTATCACGCATTTCACGCAACACGGCAACCGGCGCGTGGTCCCGACAGAAACTGCGGGCCGAACGCTGCAACAACTGCTGATCTTCGCTCAAAACCAATGACATCATTCTCTCCCTGTCCTCAGGACTTCTTTGCCAGCATGCCGGTCATGTCCGGCAGCCCCAGCACCCGCTTGGCAATCACATTGAGCTGGATTTCATAGGTGCCCCCCTCGATGGAGTTGCCCTTGCTACGCAGCCACTGCCGCGTCAGATCCAGTTCATCCTGGTTGAAGTCACCACCCTCCGGTGATTCCCAGCCCAGGGCCTGACTGCCCACCGCCTCCAGCAGCAGTTCATAACGGCGCTTGTTCAGTTCACAGCCATAGTTCTTCAGCATGGAAGAAGTGGCATTCGGCCCCTCACTGACTTTAGCTTCTTCTCGCGAGCGCTGGGATGTCAAGGCAAAAGCCTGCGCGTCGATATCGAACTGCGCAATGCGGTCGCGCAGGGACGCATCGGAAAGCTGCTCTTCATCCCCACGATACTGCTTGGCGGTCTGCGCCAGATTGCTGCTCAGTCCGCCACGGTTGCTCCGCCCGGAACTCAAGCCGAAACCGGAGATCATGGTGCGTTCGTGTTGCAGCAGGCGCTTGGCAATCGTCCAGCCCTCATTGAGATTGCCCACCAGATTATCCACCGGCACCAGTACATCGTCGAAGAACGTCTCACAGAATACCGACGCACCACTGATCAGGTCGATGGGGCGTGTGGTCACCCCCTCATCCGCCATGTCGATGAGCAGGAAGCTGATGCCATTGTGCTTTGGCACTTCCGTGTCCGTGCGTACCAGGCAGAAAATCCAATCCGCCTTGTCCGCATAGGACGTCCAGATCTTCGAGCCATTGACCCGGTACTGATCTCCCTCGCGGATGGCTTTCATTCCCAGACCGGCCAGATCGGAGCCGGCACCGGGCTCACTATAGCCTTGACACCAGCGGATTTCACCGCGAACGATGGGTGGGATGTGCTGCAATTTTTGCTCGTGGGTGGCAAACTCGAGCAACACGGGTCCCAGCATGGAAATACCGAAACTCACCAGTGGCGGACGCGCATTGATGCGCTGCATCTCCTCGGCCAGTACCAGCGCCTGTTCCCTGCTCAGACCGCCACCGCCGTACTCCGACGGCCACTCCGGGCAGGTCCAGCCTTTGGCGGCCATGCGCTCGAGCCACAGCCTGCTGTCCGGGTTCTTGAACGTGGCATTACGCCCACCCCACACCACTTCGTCCTCGGGCATGGGTGTGCGCATTGAAGCCGGGCAGTTCTCCTCCAGCCAGTCACGCGCCTCCTGTCGAAATTGTTCCAGTTCCTGCACATCGCCTCCTTTCAGCTATCCGCATGGCCCACTAATCGATGATGGCCTGGTTGACCACGTTATGAAAATTCTCCCGCACACTCAGGTGCGTGTAGGGCCGTACCTGTTTCATCAGGATGGCAACCAGCTCCTCTTCCGGATCGATCCAGAAGATGGTGCCAAACGCCCCACCCCAATAGGCCGACCCCTCACTGTCGGAGGTATGCGCCACGGCACGATCCAGCACCACCGCATAACCGAGCCCAAAACCCATGCCGGGGCCAGGCAGCCAGAGCGGCAGGTCACCGGTGTGATTGGCCAGGATCAACTCCACCGTCTTGCGCCCCAACAAACGCACCCCGTCGAGTTCCCCTCCATTGAGGATCATCTGCTGGAACCGGATGTAATCATGTGCGGTGGAAACCAGACCACCGGAACCGGAAAAGAAATTGCGGGGCTCGGCCACATACCGGCTGTCGGCATCAGCGATTTCGGTCAGCATGATACGGTTGTCATTCTCCGGGTCCGGACCATACAGGGTGGCAAAGCGGTCGATCTTGTCCTCCGGCAGATAGAAGTGGGTATCACGCATCTGCAGGGGTTCGAAGATTCGTTCGCGCAGGAAAGTGTCCAGATCATCACCGGAGATCACCTCCACCAGACGTCCCACAACACTGGTGGCCTGGGAATACTCCCAGCGCGTGCCCGGCTCGTAACGCAGCGGCAGGGTCGCCAGGCGCTCGGTCCAGCTCGCCAGATTCTCGTCCCCGCGCACATCGGCCACTTCGGCATAACGCCCGGTATCACCGAAATAACTGTTCATCAAACCCGCGGTGTGCGTGAGGATATGGGTGAAGGTGATGTCATTCTCCGCCGCTCGCAGCTCCGTTTCCCCGGTCTGCTCGTCGATATGCTCGACCTGCATGTCAGCGAATTCCGGCAACCAGTCCGCAATGGGGTCATCGAGCTGAAACCAGCCTTCCTCATAGAGCATCATCAGGGCCACCGAGGCAATCGGCTTGGTCATGGAGGCCTGTCGGAAAATGGTGTCCGTGGTCATGGGAAGGTCACGTTCCACATCCTTCATGCCCTGTGCCTTGAAATGCACGACCCGCCCCTTGCGGGCCACCAGCGTGACGGTGCCAGCCACCAGGCCGGCATCAATATTACGCTGCATGAGTGCATCGATGCGCTCCAGTCGCTCACTGGACATGCCCACGCTTTCGGGCTCGGCCGGTGGCAGACCGCTCGCCGGAGTGGCCGCTGCCGGCAGTGCCAGGCTCAACCAAACTGCCGCCGCAAACCCCAGTAGTGAATTTCGCATGCAACCCTCCGCCTCTGTACACCATCGTTCCTGTGACGCTCGAGTATAGCACCAGGAAAAATGCGAAGGCAGACACGGAATGTGACCGCCGTTACATTGCTTCGGGCACTTAGTAGGCTATCCTGAAAACAGAATGCCGACGCCCAGGAGACCCAAAGCAGCATGTTCGATATCGGAACCCTCATGATCATGATAGTGCTGGTGGCCTCTGTCTCCGCGCTGATCCTGTTCATGCTCTGGCGCATCGACACCAGCCGTCAGGGTGTATTCCTCTGGTTCATTGCCAGCCTGCTCAATGTGGTCGCGTATGGCAGCCCAATGGCGTTCGCCGCAATCGAAAGACCCCTGGACGGCATTTTCTTCAACAACATCGTAATCCTTACGAGTACATTTTTGTTGCTGGAAGGCGCGCTGCGTTTCCGCGAATACCATTCCCGCTGGCGCTGGCTGTTTGCCCCGGTGATTCTCCCTGTATTGGCTGTGATCGCCTGGCTCTTCCGCGACGATGCAGCCTCCCGCTACGCCTGGCTTGACCCCGTTTCCGTCACTGTTTTCATTGCCATTGCCGCGATCATGGTCTACCGCCCGGCCAATCGGCAACAACTCAAGGTATATGGTCTGACAGCCAGCTTCTGCCTGTTCATGGCGGTGCTGCTTGCGATCCGCTGGGTGCTGGCCATCCGCAGCAGCAATGATATCGAGGCACAAGTCTTCAATCCCTATATGTTCATGGGTTTCATCCTGTTCACCCTGGGCTGGACCTACAGTATCATGCTGGCCTGCTATCAGCGTGCCTACGACAACATCCTGCATCTGGCCCGCGAGGATGCCCTGACTGGCCTGCCCAACCGCCGCAGTATCGACGAAGCGCTCAACCGGGAGATCCTCCGCAGCACCCGCACTGGCAATCCCTTCGCCCTGATCCTGCTGGACCTGAACGATTTCAAGGTCGTCAATGACCAACACGGGCACCTGGTCGGTGATGAGCTGCTGCAAACCATTGCCCTGCGCCTCAAGGATCGGGTGCGCGATGCCGATTTCGTGGGCCGACTCGGTGGCGACGAGTTCCTGGTGATTCTTCATGACGCCGGAACCGAAACCGATCGAGTCACAGCCATGCATCGCTTGCAGAAATACCTGTGCGATCCCTACCAGATCCAGGGGCATGAGCTGCGGGTCGGTGTCAGTGCCGGTCTGTCCGTCTTCGGACAAGACGGCGAAAGCGCCGACGAGCTGCTTCGCAGCGCTGACCGTCGCATGTACCGGGACAAAAGCTGAGCCGTTTCACGGCCCCCAAACACTTGCAAAGCAATATATACCAAAGTATATTTCCTGGATGGCAATATCACCTGAGCCACATATCGGGCGCTTTGCAGCCCCGCTCAGCCTACGTACTGCAGACGGCGAAATTTCGCCGCGCCGCCTGCAGTTGTTGGCGGCCCTGTCCCGCAGCGGCTCCATCAGCGGCGCCGCCAAAGCAGTAGGCATGAGCTACAAGGCCGCCTGGGATGCCGTGGACGCCATGAACAACCTCGCCGGCGCAGCACTGGTCGATGCCCGGCACGGCGGTCGTGGTGGCGGCGGCGCAGCACTGACCGAAGCCGGCCAGCGGCTGGTGCAGGACCACCAGCGACTGCAGGCGTTGCAGCAGGCCTTCCTCGATCAACTCAATGATGCCGGCGATCTCGGCGACTCACTCGCCATGCTACGGAGAATCACCATGCGAACCAGCGCCAGAAATGCCCTGCACGGCGTTGTCGACAGCATCCGCCAGGGTGCCGTGACCTGCGAAATCAACATGCGCCTGGCCGGTGAAGAACTGTTGCATGCCATCGTCACCCGTGAGAGCGCCGAAGAACTGGAATTGCAACAGGGAAGCGAGGTCCAGGCCCTGATCAAGGCTTCCTGGATCATCCTGACCGCCCCGGATGCCAATACAGCCAGTTCCGCCCGCAATCGTTTGTGCGGCCGGATCAGCCGCATCACACCGGGAGAGGTCAATGCCGAAGTGGTACTGGAGCTCAGCGGTGGCCAGACACTCGCCGCCACCATCACCCGCCAGAGCCTGGATGATATGCAGCTGCAACCTGGCGCCGAATGCTGCGCCCTGATCAAGGCATCCCATGTCATCATAGGAGTCACCGAATGAAGGCGATGATCATCAGCATACTGTTGAGTCTGGGCCTGCTTTTCAGTGGAGCCAGCAGTGCCGAAAGTTTCCGCATCGCCGCTGCCTCGGATCTGCGTTTTGCCCTCGATGACATCCTGGCGCTATACCGTGAAAACTGGCCCGACCATCATCCCGAAGTTGTCTACGGTTCCTCGGGTCGCATGACCACGCAGATTGCCAATGGTGCCCCGTATGACATTTTCTTCTCGGCCGACATACAGTTCCCGAAGCGCTTGCAGGAGCTCGGTGAAACCGCGACCGAACCGGCCGTCTATGCATTGGGGCGGATTGTTCTCTGGAGCACACAACACGATGCCTCGGCACTGGAGCTGCAGGATCTGACCGACCCCGACATCCGTCGTATCGCCATTGCCCAACCCACGCATGCCCCCTATGGCATGCGTGCCCGGGAAGCACTTGAGGCGGCCGGTGTCTGGGACGCGGTGCAGAGCAAACTGGTGTTCGGTGAAAACATCGCGCATGCGGCGCAGATGGCCGAGTCCGGCGCGGCGGACATCGGCATCATTGCCCTATCCCTGGCCCTTTTCCCGAGCATGAACAAATACCCCTGGCACTTTATCGACGACAGCCTGCATGAGCCCCTGACCCAGGGT
>PWQG01000388.1 GCA_003556835.1 Gammaproteobacteria bacterium | reverse complement strand
AGCCTCTGAGCGAAGCTATCTTTGCCGCCCCCAACTGTGCAAGCATTTTCCATACCGACATCACCGACAGTGGGCCAGTGCTGATGGGTGAAGTGCACGATGGTATCGCCCCGCACATGCTGAACTACCATGAGCGCATCAATTTCCAGCCCGCCAAGGAAGAGCCCGTCAATGTAGTGAACGCTCTTCACGAGTCGAAAGTGGATCTGCTTGTCAACTATCTGCCGGTGGGCTCACAAAAGGCAACAGAATTTTATGCAGAATGCGCCCTGGCTGCCGGCGTGCCTTTCCTGAACTGCATACCTGTTTTCATTGCTTCCGACGAGACCTGGGAGCAGCGCTTTATCGATGCTGGCTTGCCACTGGTGGGCGATGACATCAAATCCATGTTTGGCGCATCCATTCTTTCCCAAGTGCTTCAGGAAACGCTATTCAACCGCGGTCACGATGTCGCCTTCCACTCCCAACTGAACATAGGCGGAAACACTGACTTTGCCAACATGATGGACCTCGACAGGGTAGCGAGCAAGAAAACATCCAAGGAAAATGTTATTCGCTCGCAATACCAAATCCGTGGAAAGCAGCCAGGCGCTGACGCAGTCTTCGCAGGCCCCTCCTCCTTCATTGCTCACCATGGCGACAACAAGACAGCCCACCTTCAAATTGAAGCAGAAGGCTTTGGTGGCGCTCCGGTCACTATCGAAGCCAAGCTTTCGGTGTGCGACTCGGAGAACTCAGCCGGCGTTGTCATCGACACTATCCGGTATCTCAAGGTGGCCCATGAAATGGGGGTTGTCGGCGCGTTACGCGGCCCCTCAGCCTGGACGCAGAAAACGCCTCCTGAGCAGATGCGTATCGAAGAGGCTCAGCAAGAGTGCGAACAGCTGGCACGGCGGGAATTGACCGAGCGAACGCGCCGTCAGATTCGCTGAGGCTGCCCAAGACCCAATATAAGTTGTCACGAGTTTATCATGAACCGATATTTTCTCGGGGTACTCAACCCCGCCACCACGGTATCTCTGTCTGGGCTGACATGCGCCCTGTTTGCCGTTCTGGCCGCCTTCTGGGGGCATGAGTCGCTGGCCATTACCCTGTTCATCCTGACCCCCCTTTTTGACTTTTTTGACGGCATGGTGGCCAGAAAGACCAACCGTACCGAACGCGAGTTCGTGTTCGGCTCACGGCTTGACCCCATGCTGGACATGTCCAACTTCTCATTCGCCCCTGTCGTCATGTTCTTTCTGCTCGGCTATAACGCACCCTGGCAGATTGCGCTTCTTCTAATATTTCTGATCAGCGGCGCACTACGCCAGGGAGACCCGGAAGGCGGCATGAAGGATGGTTACTTTACCGGGCTCCCCATCCCCTACTCAGTAGGCATTCTGTCGGTCAGCTGGGTGGTCGCTCGGGCCACCGGTTGGATAGCGATCTTTGATATCATGCTGTTGATTACCAGCTTCCTGCTGATTTTCCGCTTTCCGTTTCGCAAGGAAGGTGGCGTAGCTTACGTACTCTGGCCATTGGCGGTGTCCCTGTGGATTAGTGCCATCTGGTTCTTTGGCCTGCTTCCATCAGAGGGCCTTGGATGACGGCGACACGGAGAACATGCGGGAGGCAACTATGATGGCAGAGGCCCTGGTCATGATGATCCCCACCTTTTTCGCCTCCATCGCCAACTATTCTGTGCTGTACTATGACTGGTTTCCAGCGCTCAAGAGACCAATTTCAGCACCGCTTTTCGGAGCCAACAAGACCTGGCGCGGGGTAATTTCCCTTTCGCTGCTAGGTGTGATGGGTGGCTACATCGCCTTTCTTTTTGAAAGTATGCTAATGGGCAGCAGCCACTATACCCTGAGCAACTTCTACTGGATTGGCGCGCTGCAGGGCATGGCCTGGGCGCTGGGTGAGCTGCCCAACTCATGGCTCAAGCGCAGGGCGGGCATACTGCCCGGGGAAACCCAGAAAAAAGACTTCAGAGGTAAGTTTTTTATCTTCTTGAACCAGGTGGATTCACCTCTTGCCTGCTCGCTGGTTGCCTGGCTCTCATTCGACATGACCGCTTTACAGCTGATATTCATTGTCGCCCTGGGCACACTCCTTCACTTCTACATCAACCAGCTTCTCTATTGCCTAAAAATCCGAAAATCCCCACCTCATTGAAAAGCTGACATGATCTATTTTATCTTGTTTTTTATCATCAATATCACTGGCTACCTCGGCATCTTTTATCTGTCGTACATGGTTCACCTCAGCCAGCCACTAATGAAAGCAGCACTGCTAGGCGGCATTGCCTTTCTGGTAACAGCCTATTGGGGCTATCTAACCCAGGTGTATCACGACGACAAGGGCCCTATCATGGTGGCCGCGCTGCTCAACAGCTTCGTGGCATTTTCAGCCTATAACGTACTGCCACACCTCTTTCTCGACGTTCGGTTTAATTATACTTGGCTCCTGACCGGTGCGGCCCTGCTCGTCGTCGGCACTTTTTTGGTCGTTAAATCCATTCAAACGACATGACAGGGTAAACATGGAAGGCAAAAAACAGATAACGCAAAGACGATGGAGCCCTCAAGTCTCCAACGTGGCAGTAGGGCACTGGCACGGAAAGCGATCGCAGTTGGTACATGGGCCGGTGAATGCTGATCAGCTGGCAGCGTCATTGCGTCAAGTCGCCATGTTGGTATACGACACCGAGCACAACTCGGTCGCCCTCGCTACCCAAGGCAGGGTCAGCACAACATCAGCAGATGACAGCCTGCCCCTGCTCGGCCTCCTCCCGCCCTCCTATCCCGAATGGCTGGGGAAGCGTGGTTTCTGCGAAGCGCACGGCCTGCGCTTCGCCTACATGGGTGGCTCCATGGCCCGTGGGATTGCCAGCACGGAGCTGGTAGTTGCCCTGGCGGAGCTCGGGGCGCTTGGCATGTTCGGCACGGCCGGCCTGCCAGTGAAGAGCGTAGATACCGCTATCACCAGGCTTCAGGAAACACTGGATACGCGTGGATTAGCCTGGGGCTGCAACCTGATTCACTCCCCGGATGAGCCCGCCCTCGAAGACTCTCTGGTCGATCTTTACCTGCGGCGGGCCGTATGCCGGGTCGAGGCATCCGCCTTCATGAGCCTGACACCGGCCATTGTACGCTACAGCTGCACGGGGCTGCATCGCGACAGCGGTGGCATGATACGCCGGCGCAACCAGCTGTTTGCCAAGGTATCGCGTGAAGAAGTCGCGAAACACTTCCTGTCGCCGCCACCTGAAAGGCTGCTGACGGCTCTCGTGGAGCGCGGACAGCTGACGGCGGAAGAAGCGACCCTGGCTCGAGAGATACCCTTGGCCCAGCAGGTTATTGTGGAATCGGATTCGGGCGGTCACACGGACAACCGCCCGCTAGGCGCCCTGTTTCCTGCCATACAACGCCTGCGTGACGACCTGCAGGCTCGCTACCAGTATCGAGAACCCCTCTACCTCGGCGCCGCCGGTGGAATGGGCACACCGGAGGCGCTGGCCGCTGCCTATGCCATGGGTGCCGCCTTCGTGGTCCTGGGCTCGGTGCATCAGGCTGCCTGCGAATCCGGCGTCGGCGACGATAGCAAGGCCCTGCTGGCACAGGCTGGACCGGCGGATATTGCCATGACGGCTTCGGCTGACATGTTCGAACTCGGGGTAAAGGTACAGGTGCTGACACGGGGCACCATGATGGCCGTGCGTGGCAACCAGCTGTTAGCCCTATATCGGCAGCACGCCCGGCTGGAGGATATACCCGCTGCCACCCGGGAGAGTTTAGAAAAAAATCTGTTCCGCCAGCCACTCGAGTCTGTCTGGGAACAGACCCGGGCCTACTTCAAGCGTCAGGATCCACGGCAGCTTGAGAAGGCAGAAAACGACCCGAAACACCGTATGGCCTTGGTATTTCGCTGGTATCTGGGCAACTCCAGCCGCTGGCCATTGGCCGGTGACAAGTCTCGCCAGGCCGATTACCAGCTTTGGTGCGGCCCGGCCATGGGTGCCTTCAATCGCTGGGCAGCCGGCAGCTTTCTGGAGGCACCGGAGGCGCGCAGCGTACAGCAGATCGCGCTTAATCTGCTGGAAGGCGCAGCGCTGACGCTGCGCGCACAACAATACCGCGGGTTTGGGCTGGCGCTAACTTCCTCAGCAACACGCTACCGCCCCGTACCACTTCGCATTGCAGATACACAGGATGCCGACCATGGGCAGCAAGCATACTGAGCAGGATGCCATTGCCGTTGTAGGCGCCAGTGCGCTCTACCCCGGAGCCGAGGACGGCCAGCGTTTCTGGCACAACATTATGGCGGGCGGTGACTTCATCACCGATGTCCCGGCCGGCCACTGGCTGATCGAGGACTACTACGACCCCGAGCCAGGCAAGGCGGGCAAGATCTACGGGCGGCGCGGCGGCTTCCTGCCCGACACTCCCTTTGATCCCCTGCAGTACGGACTCCCGCCCAACCAGCTGAGCAGCACGGACACCGCCCAGCTGCTGGGCCTGATCGTGGCGGAAAAAGTGCTGGCCGATGCCGTCAGCTTCCAGTTCGAGAAGGTAAACCGCAGAGATGTCAGCGTCATCCTCGGCGTGGCCTCTGCCACTGAGCTGGTGGTGCAGATGGCCGGCCGCATTCAACGTCCTAACTGGATCAAGGCACTGCGCGAAGCGGGGCTTCCGGAGAGCCAGGTCGAGGATATCTGTGATCGTATCGAAGCCACCTACCCGGAATGGAACGAGAGCACTTTTCCCGGCCTCCTCGGCAATGTGGTTGCCGGGCGCATTGCCAACCGGCTGAACCTGGGCGGCACCAACTGCGTGATAGACGCTGCCTGTGCCAGCAGCCTGGGTGCCGTCGCCATGGCCGTGCAGGAGTTGCAGCTTGGACACTCGGATCTGGTCATCACCGGTGGCGCCGATACGCTCAATGACATTTTCATGTACATGTGCTTTTCACAGACCCCGGCCTTGTCTCCCACGGGAGACTGTCGTCCCTTTTCCGACAGCGCGGACGGCACGCTGCTGGGAGAAGGCATCGGCATGGTCGCACTGCGTCGCCTCGACGACGCCGAGCGTGATGGCGATCACATCTACGGGGTGATTCGCGGCATCGGCAGCTCCTCAGACGGGCGCGCCAAGAGCATCTACGCGCCTCGTGCAGAAGGTCAGGAGATTGCCCTGCGCCGAGCCTATGAGCGTGCCGGCTACGACCCCGGCGAGGTCGAGCTGGTCGAGGCTCATGGCACGGCCACCAAGGCCGGCGACGCCGCCGAATTCGAGGGACTCTGCAGAGCGTTCGGGGCCACGGAGCGGGAAGACTCTCAGTGGTGCGCACTGGGTTCGATCAAGTCCCAGATCGGCCATACCAAGGCCGCAGCCGGCGCGGCATCGCTATTCAAGGTGATCATGGCCCTGCATCACAAGGTGCTGCCTCCCACCATCAAGGTTGACCGGCCCAACAGCAGACTCGATTTCGCCGCCAGCCCCTTCTACCTGAACACCCGCGCTCGACCCTGGATTCGGCCGACCGGAAAAACGCGCAAGGGAGCGGTCAGCTCCTTTGGTTTCGGCGGCAGCAACTTCCATATGACGCTGGAAGAGTATG
>PWQG01000387.1 GCA_003556835.1 Gammaproteobacteria bacterium | reverse complement strand
GTCGCCAATCGCCGCAATGCGATCGCCATTGATGGCAATATCCGCCCGGCGCGGGGCTTGGTCGCTGCCGTCGTACAACACGCCGCTGCGCAGCAGCAGGTCAAAGTGACGGGCTTCGGATTCCTGTGCCGTTTCTCCGGAGCAGGCGGTCAGTGCAAGCAGCAGACAGGCAGTGATGAGGCGGTACATGGCGGGGCTCCGAAGTGTCTGGTGGTATACGAGCGTCAGATTGCCACAGGATGGGGATGGGGTACAGTCAGCACACCGGTCATCGCTGATCAGTTTCATATCCGGACTCAGGCGCGCAAGGCGTTGTGGCGCGACAGCACCCAAGGGGCATTGGCTCGATTTCATGGTCACAGCAACAGAACTGTGCCGGTGTGAATTCGGGGCCTGCCTGAATTGCCTTACAGATCCTTCTTCATCAGAATCCAATCGCCGGTGTGGGGACAGCCAGGAAATTGGACGATCGGTCGACGTGCGATGGTCTGGTAACCGATCTTCTCGTAAAGCCTTCGGGCGAGATCATTCTGTTCGGCCACAATCAGGCTGAGCGCCTTTGCATTCGCTGCGCTAGCCAATTGCTCAGCCAGCTCCATCAGTTGGCGACCCAAGCCCTGTCCGCGGTATGCCGAATCGGTCGCCACGGCGTTAACATACCACGAGCCGGGCGCCAGAGATTCCAGCGCCAGGAGCGGCTGCACTACAGCCGGGATCTCGTTCAGCGGCCCGGTGTCATAGGGGTCAGGCAGGCGGTAGCCGAGCAACATCCCGGCTATGGAGCCATCTCTTAGTGCTACATGCGCATTGGTATAACTGAATCCACCTTCGGCTCGGGTCACCCGACGAACGCCAAGCGCCATCACATCTTCTCCCGGCTCGGCTGCTCGCTCCCAAAGATAAGCAGGGATTCCCTCACCCGCCATGTTCATGAGTTCGGCCAGCTTGGGGGCATCATCAATCGTGGCCTTTCGTATTGTTGTGCTCATCGCTACCGGCCTCTATCTTCAATAAGCCATATTGAAATTCCATCTATACAACTTGTTATTTCCCTGTCTATTTTTGCCCCAACCTTCTCCGCATAGGATGGGATTTCTCCATACGCACGGTACATTTCAGATTTATCATAATTGCCAGAGATCAACTTATCCAGTTCGACTCCCAGCTTAGCTGCAAAGTTCGAGTGAGTGGACACGGCCCCGGATTGGCGCTACCGTTGATGGTTCCTGTGCCCTCCAGAGAGGAGGGTACCGTTGGAGTGGCTTGCGAGCCGAACTATCAATTCTAGAACAGCGCACCCAGCACCTGCTGTTTGCGGGAGTAAAACAATGAAAAGAAGATCCCTGCTGTCCCTTGCGCTTATTGCGTTCCTTTCAATCTTCGCCGCCCCGTCCGGACTCCTGGCGCAGGTCCAGATCGAGTCAGCCGAGCCCTATAAGGTCGGCACCTTCGTAGCCGACCATGGACAGTTCGTTGGCCTGGTCATGCGTGACGATTCCCTGATTGTGGACCTGGTTGCAGCGAATCGTGCGCTGCAGCTTATGCCGCAGTACCCCAGGGTTGATGTGCCCGCCGATATGCTCGGCTTGATCGAACAGTACGAGTACGGCCTGAAATATCGGGTCTACGAGATCGTGAACTGGTTGGTCCGGGAAGGGCGGCTGGATGGCAGTGATACCCCGAACTTTGTACACGCAGTCGATTCGGTCGACATCCGGGCGCCGATCCAGTATCCGAGCAAGATCCTGAATGCGGCGGTGAATTTTTACTCCCACGCCTGTGAGGGCTGCACGGAAGAGGAGTTGGCCGAGAGGACCCGTGAGCGTCGCGAGAATCGGGGCGTGCCTTATCTGTTTCTCAAGCCCACCCGCGGCGCGGTCATTGGTGACGGCCAGGACGTGATCATGCCCTATGGTCGTGACCGTATCGAATACGAAGTCGAAATGGCCATCGTCTTTGGTCGCTCGGGACGGTATATCTCCGCCACCCGTGCTTACGATCACGTGTTTGGCTATATGGTGGCCATGGATGTTTCCGATCGCGGCGGCCGCCCGCCGGGCGGCTACGGCATGACGTCGGACTGGTTCGTTGGCAAGGGCCACGACACCTTTGCGCCACACGGTCCCTGGATCGTACCCAAGGAGTTCTACGGCGATCCGATGGACCGACTGCACCAGATCACGGTTGTTGACGGTGTCACCGTGCAGGAAGCCCGGGCCGGTGACATGATCCACAATATCCCCGAGCTGATCGAGTACGCCTCGTCCATTCTCACCGTGTTTCCCGGTGACGTGCTGCAGGCCGGGACTTCCGGCGGCACCGGTGCCGGCCGCGTCGAGCGCGCTACGGGTTCTGGCTTCCTGATTGACGGGGAGACCATCAGTGCCACAATTGAAGGTATTGGCACACTCACCCACAGGGTCGTACGGGAGCAGAGTATCCCGGATGATCTATCGGGATCGCAGTTGCCGCCGACCGCCACGTATCGGGATTGAATATACGGCAAGCTGCGTCAAGCAGAGGCCCCGGTTTCCAGAGCCGGGGCCTTTTTTGTGGGAAAGATCTGCCATCATTGTGGTGAGTGATTCCGGTTGCTGGCTTGCAGCGTATCCGTCAGTGCAGCTGACGGAAAAATTCCCGGATATCGTCCAGCAGCAGCCCGGGCTCTTCCAGAGCCGCGAAGTGGCCTCCACGCGGCATCTCAGTCCAGCGCACGATGTTATACGACTGTTCTGCCCAAAGGCGTGGCGTCAGGTAGAGCTCTTTCGGGAATATTGCTCCGGCTGTCGGCACGGACACAAAGCCGATCGGTTCACTCAGAGGCACTGTCCGGTTTTCATAATAGATGCGCGTGGAGGAAGTGATACTTTGCGTGAACCAGTAGATACTGATGTTGGTCAGCATTTCGTCTTTGCTGAATTTCTCCTCCGGGTTACCGGAAGGCAGATCACTCCAGCCATGGAATTTCTCCACAATCCAGGCGGCCAGCCCGGCGGGTGAATCATTCAGGCCGACGCCGAGTGTCTGCGGTTTGCTGCCCTGGATCTGTTGATAGGCGGCTTCATTACTCATGTATGCCTGGCGGGCATCGCGTCGCTCCAGTTCCTCATCGGGCGTTTGCTCGAGCACCTGTGGATCGGAAGGTGCGCTGGCGAGCACAAAATTCGAATGCAGGCCGATGACCCGTTCCGGATAACGTGCTGCATGCAAGCGGTTGATGATGGCGCCCCAGTCGCCGCCCTGCAGGCCATACTGTTCATAACCCAGCCGCTGCATCAGTGTGGCCAAAACATGCGCCATCCGCTCCGGGTTGTAGCCCGGAGCGGAAGGTTTTCCAGAGAACGCAAACCCGGGCAACGATGGCGCAATCACGTGAAAGGCATCACTGATGTCGCCCCCGTGCAACTCCGGACGCACCAGGGGTTCGATGATCTTGTGAAACTCGACCACCGAACCGGGCCAGCCATGAGTGATCATCAGCGGCGTGGCGTCGGGGTGTGGTGAGCGCTGGTGGATGAAATGAATATCAAGTCCATCAATGTCAGTGACAAACTGATCAAAGCGGTTGAGTTGCCGCTCCTGGTTGCGCCAGTCAAACTCCTGCTGCCAGTACGTCAGCAGTTCGGCCAGGTAGTTTGTGTCGGTACCGTAACTCCAGCCCGAATCGATCAGCTGATCCGGCAGGCGGCTGCGCGCCAGTCGGTCGCGAAGGTCGTTGATGTCCTCCTCGGGGATGGCGATGGTGAAAGGGCGGATGGACGTGTCAGCCATGGCGGGTCCTGAAAACGAAGCAAGGATCATGCAGGCGAATACCAGGCCTGCAATTGTCCGGCGGTATGATGCCATCAGTCCAATCTCCGAGCGATGCATCGCCATTTGCAACACGATCCTATTTGGCACGATGGAGTGCGCAGAGTTTGTTGCCGTCGGGGTCACGGACATAGGCCAGGTGCATCGGTCCCAGGCTGCCGCTGCGTAAGCCCGGCGCGTCTTCAATGGACTGGCCGCCGTTGGCAACGGCGACGTCGTGAAACTCCTGCACCTGCTCTGGTGAATTGCACTTGAAGCCGATGGTGCTGCCGTTGGCGCAGGTGGCCTCCTGGTTGTTGATTGGCTCGGTCACAGCAAAGGTGTTACCGTCGTGCCGGTAGAACAGCCTGGTTTGGCCGGCTTCCGATACATTGCGCAGCGCTTCGTCTGCGCCGAGCATACCGAGCACCGCATCGTAGAAGCGCTTTGAGCGTTCGATATCGTTTGATCCGATCATGATGTGACTGAACATGCTTTCTCTCCTTTGACCCCGGTATCTTGCCGGGATGGTTTTTGTTTTGTCACGGCAATGCAGTCAGCCCGATTCCCGAACCGGGCCAGTGTGCTGAATTCCTCCACTTCAAGACCGGCGGCCAGTATCTGGGCTCTGAAGTCATCCTCGTAGGTCACGCGGCCAAAATCAATGCTTGTCACCTGTTTCAGCCTGGGTTTGACCATTTCCATCCAGCGGCTGGGTTGTACCTGAAACGCCTGTGTGAAATAGATTCGTCCACCAGGTCGCAATAGTGCCCGGCAATGCCGAAGCGCGCGTTCCGGCTCGGGCAGGAGCATCAGGCTCCCCGAGAAGTATACCGCGTCATAGGGCCCACCCTGGTGATCGTAGACCGACTCGAGATCTGCCTTGACATGATCCCCGAGTGGAGAGTCCCTCAGCCTTCGCCGTGCGCGCGCGATATAGTCAGCATCGATGTCGATGCCGGTGACACAAAGGCCTTTCTGTTCCACCAGTTTGGCATTCGCCAGGAGAGCGCCGGCCGTGCCTATGCCGACGTCCAGCAACGCTGCGCCTTCGGGTACTCGACCCAGTACCTCTGCGTACCAGCGTGAAGTGAGTCGGAGGATGAATGTGTCGTAGATGAAGCTTCGGATCATGGGCGGACGGTCATGCCTCTTGTCCTGGCAAAATCGGCCACCGCGGCAAGAAACACGTCCGAATTTTCAACTTCGAGGGCCACGGTCAGGTACGCGGCGATGACTTCCCCGTTGTCGAGTTGATCGGGGGCGTCAACGTCCCCAGTGCGCTGTAGGTAGTGCATATCCGGAGCGTATCCGAATGGATACTGAGTGGCAATAGGAAAGCGTCTTCGCTCAGGTTTCAGACGGTGGCCGGACTGGTGTGGCCTTCAGCTGCGGCGACGCGCGGCAATGCCACCCCTTACTGGGCAGGGTCACGTTGATTTGTTCTTTCGCGTGTCCCTGACCATATAGGAATTCCCCGGTCCGCGCTTGAGTTCAAACAGGTCGATGGCCTTGAACAGGCTGCTCAGGTTCTTGTACCCGTAATTCCTGGTGTCAAAAGAGGTCTTGTTTGAGATGTGTGAGCCAACCGGCCCAAGAGCCGCCCAGCCATTCTCTTCTTCGGTTGCCTCGATAGCCTGGCGCAAAAGATTTATGAGTTTGGTGTTGGATTTAATATTTTGCGATGTTTTCTGTGCGGTCTCGCTCTGCTTTGTTTCCTGGTCCAGGAAAAGAAACTTTGAACAGGCATTCACGAACGGGCCGGGGGTCTTGCGCTCACCGAATCCCAGGACTACTTTTCCTTCCGCAAGCGCGCGCGTGACCATGGGCGTAAAGTCAAAGTCCGAT
>PWQG01000165.1 GCA_003556835.1 Gammaproteobacteria bacterium | reverse complement strand
GTTGAAAATGCCCGCAGTCTCATTTCGGTTCATTTCCCTTTCCTTCGTCTACGATCATGCTCCGGCGACGGCAAAACAAACCGCCTTGTGGAGCGAACATCCTCTTCCTATTCACCCTGCTGCAGGGCCGGAGTGGCCGGGCTCTGCCACGTAATCAAAATGGCTGAGCTCTGACTGACCGGACTTGTCATCGTTACATCGTTCCGGTACAGGCCAAGTTGCAGCTGATACTTCGGACTCCGACCTAGATAGAGCGGTGCCTCTTCTGGTTGGGCCAGTGATGCGTCATCCATCTGACTCCAACTTTTCAGTGTCGTCAGGCACGAACGCTTTACTTTCATCTACCCGGAAACCCAAGTACTCACCGCTGTCGTCCGTCGCTACCCGATAGGGCCTGTAGAGCTTACGGCCTGGTTTCATGGATAGGTACGCGATACTTTCCTCGTCTCGAGAAAAAATCCAGCGTGAAGTGGTAGGTAACCAAGATAGCACTTGCTGCACTGGCAAGCTATCGACGTTCGGCCCCAGGAATACGAAATATGGATCAACTAGCGTCTCGGGACTTTTCTTCTGGAAAATATTGCCGAGCCTCTTGGCTTTTGAGCTGATCTGCTGGTCGTTCCATTTCGAATCGGCCTTGGCCTCAATCATCACCAGAACAACCCGGCCCTCCGATTCGTAGGCCACAAGCAAATCAGTATCCTGTTGGTTTCCTTGCAAAATCGGTGATACTCGTTTGCCGGGGTAGTTTTCGAAATGCGTTGTTTTTCCAGGTGCTGCCGAGACACTGGATCCTCTCGCAGCCATGTGCTGGGCCGCTGCTATCCAGTTCAGGTGATAGTCCATCGCCACATAAGCGCTGTCCGGGATTGTGAGCCCAAGCGCTTTTTCAAGCTGCTCCCGAAACTGATCACTCAAGGTGAGCGGCGCGCCGGTGACTGCGGTTTCAATGACGTGGTGCCGTTCCTTCCGATTGAAACCCTTCAAAGCTTCCAGCATCAGCTTGGCCTTCGATGGTTTCGGTGCGATGTTCCCTTGTCTGCCCATTCAACTTCTCCTTTTCCAATCAAATTGCACGCTTTGCTAGCTAAGTCAGAAACATCGACCAGCTTACTCGGCTTGGCGACCATCAGAGTCGCTAAAGACGTCAATCTGCAGCCGAGGCATGCGAATGACTCAGGGTTGCATATTTGTACCATTCTTTGACCGTCGTCCACGTCCTTGATGAGACGGCATTGTTTTTAAACCCCTTCAGCTCGCCCAGGCGCCAATTCTTCCCATGGCGAGTCAATGAGAGAGTGGCGCGTTCCGGTTCCAGTATCCGGTAAATATATACTGTTTGATTGACAGCAATCTTGCGGCCGTAGGCCCATACACAATGTTTCTGGACAAATCCCTCCTCGCGCAAAGTTCTGATATCACAGATTGGTTCAATAAACTCGGTACCCGGAAGCGGTGGTGGAGGAAATTCGATATCCATATCAGGTGAAAAGTCGTCAACTTCCTCCGCATAGAGGTTCTCCATCATTTCATCATGGATGCGATCGAGGTCTTCCAGATGCCAAATCTTACTAGGCTCAACTCCAACGGCATAACACATGCGATCCATATCCATAAGCAACCTTGCCACCCGTGGTGTGCGATCTTCGCCACGTTTACGTGATAGCCTCACGATAACGTCGAAACCAACCCGGTCTCTGAGCTCCGGGTCTGTCACGATGCGCAGCACGGAAGCATTGATACGGGTCAAGTGACACAGAGTTTTTTGAACTCGCGGATTTCTGCAACAGTCGAGAAGATACAAAAGCCTCGTTATCGTGCAACTGGCCGGCACGATCCTGGCCAATATGCGTCGCATCGATTGACTGGGTGGGAAGCCCAACCACTCCAGAATGTCACGCTGATTGCGCCCGCGACGAAGCAAGGATCGAATCGATCGCATGGGCTGACAAACGACGGGCTTGTGGAACACCCAGTTCGAGGCCAGCATGTAAGCCAATGCAGGGTTGCTGTGCAGGAGGTCGAGTGCAGGCTGGCCGCAGCGGGCAACCATAGACAGCAGGTGCCATTGCCGATTGCCGAAGCGTGCGATGGGCTTGCGAACCTCGCGCGGGATATGTGCTGCCCAATGGAGAAAATTGAGGCGATTTTGTTGCGAGCGCTTCAGTTGGGTGACTTCTTCGTCATTCATTCCCTCTTGAGACGATGAGTCGTGGATGCGGCACAACTGCCGCCCAATCAGCCGCGTGATATCGCTGGCCGGCAAGTGTATATCAGGACGAACGTGTCGCCAGCAAGAATCCTTCGGACCCTTGCACCAACCCATGGGCGCTGGCCATGGGGCCAACACTTCGGTCGTGCCGCCTCCGAAGCGCACCAGTTTTCCGGTTTCTGCTTTGTAGATCGTTGGCATGTCGAAAACCAGCTGACCTCAGAAAAATCCGACGGCGCCTGGCTGACTGTCAGCCTCCAGTTCACTTCTGGCAGCCTTGCGAAGATCCTCTTCCGATACGATTCGGTCCGCCTCCATTCTCAAGGCCGCCCGTGAGGCTGCCTTGACCACTGCATTCCGGATCTGACCACCGCTAAGGGCAAACTCTCCGGCCAGCGCCTCGAAATCAACCCCCTCCTCCAGCGGCATCCGCGACGGCAACAATTTGTGCCAAAGCGCCTTTCTCGCCGTCACATCGGGGCGCTCAAACTCCAGCACGAAGCGCAGTCGCCTGATGAACGCCTCGTCGATGTGGTCCTTGAGGTTGGTGGTCAGTATTACAGCTCCCGGGAATCGTTCCATTTCGCGAAGCAGTACGGCAACCTCCAGGTTGGCATATCGATCGGTTGACGATGCCACGTTGGAGCGGCCGGCAAACAGGGCATCGGCTTCATCGAATACCAGCACCGCATTGCCCTGCCGGGCAGCGGCAAAGATCGACTCGAGATTCTTTGAGCCCTGACCAACCCACATGGACACCACCTGGGCCAGGTTGACCCGCTTGACCGGTCTGCCAAGTTCCATGGCAATCGCCTCGGCCGCCATGCTTTTGCCTGTGCCCGGTGGCCCTGCCAGCAGGGCCGTTGCGCCCATGCCGCGATCCCGGTCTTCGGTAAAGCCCCACTGCCCCACCAGCGTGGAGCGGGCCTTTTCCAGGCCGATGAGGTCGCGCAGGGTGGCAGCGGCCCGGTCCTGGACAACCAGGTCATCCAGGCCGACCCTGGGCACGAACTGATCCTCGAGATTCGCGCTTTTCAGACGGCCACGCATCTGCCTGCGTGCGCCCTCTTCCAGGTCTTCCGGCTGAACTACCGGGTGATCCGGATCACGCCCCGTCGCCATTGAAACTGCCGCAAGAACGGCATTCTTGATCAGTCCGCCAGTCAGTTCATACTTGTAGGCCAGTGCGGCAATGTCGGGGGTGGCCGACAACCTCAACCCTTGGGGCAGATGATTGCGCCAGATCTGTTCGCGCTGGCGAGTATCGGGGATGCGAAACTCGACCATGGTCGTGATCCGCCGCTCCATCGCCTCATCCAGGTCGAATGGACGGTTGGTGGCCAGGATGACCAGTTCATCGTGGCGTTCCAGCTCGGTCAGCAACAGGCTGATTCCAGCATTCCGATCACGATCACGAAAGATACCGTCGCATTCATCGAAGAAGAGAATGGCGTCATGCAGCTTGGCTTCACGAATGAGAAACTTGAGACTTTCGTCCGATGTCATGTCACCGATGGTCGGGTAATTGACCAGCAAGACCTTCTTGCCCATTTCGGCGGCCAGGGCATTGGCCAGCATGGTCTTGCCAGTCCCGGACTCGCCGTGAAAAAGTAGTACCATTCCGCCACCGTAAGGAATCACGTTGTCGAGTCCGCTACGCTTGCGCTCGCGCACGTAGTCCGGAAAATGACGAACGCTTTCGACGATGGATGTTTTCTGCTCGGTCGGCAAAACGACCTGCTCGAGTGCAACCCTGGGGGTGTAGAGATGGCTGCCTTCGATCAGCGACACCGATTCACTCTCGATGCCGAGCAGGTAGTCGACCATGCGGCGATCCAGTTCGATATCCATCTCCAGCAGATCTCCAGAGAAGGCCCCGGAGGAGACATTGATCAAACCATCACGAATCAGGGTTGCGTCCTTGTAGAAATAGCGCCTGGCCGCAACCTGGTCTTCCAGCGAATCGAAAAACAGAAACAACATGCTGCCAGCTTCCTGGGAACGGCGCGTTTCCATCTTTTCGCGCAGCTCGATCGAGGCCGCATCGGCCGCGGCAAACAGCAGGATATGCTTCTCGAAGTCGTCCAGCCCGCGGGTCTGCTTGAGCTCTTCACCTCTTGGGACAAAATCGGTCTGCTCAAGGGTTAATTCCAGCCGCTGCGCCAAAGCGGCTCTTGACAGCCGCTCACGCGCTTGCGCCTCTCGAAGCTTGGCGGAAAAACTCTTTTTATCATCCAGACTGATCATGCCATCGCGACCTTCGATCTGTAGCTTCTTCCAGTGCAAACGGGCCATGAACCAATCAATATGAGCATTGAGATAGTCCAGGTCGTTCTCGAAGGGCTCGTGGGCACCGACCGACGGGTCAGCCAATGAAAACCCATTGCCCTCCGACTCGAAGACCTCATCCTGCTCGCCGAACTCGTCAGGGTCTGAATCAATAGCGATGAGATCATCCTCATCGAATTCATCCAGCACGGCATCAGGGTCGTCGACATCACCCGGTTCTTCCTGTGACGCTTCGAGTAATTCATCCCCACCCGGCTCGTCACGAACCAGCGCCTCGATTGCCGTCTCACTGATAACCAGCAAATCATCCGAATTCAGGGGCATGCCACTCAAAGCCCGCACCACGGGCACATCCATCAGCACATCCTGGCTGCGAATACTCGAGAACAGTCCATCATCCATGCGGATAACATCCTCGAGGATCAGAGGGCTGTCCTTGCTGAATACGCGCAGGAACTGATGGCGGTCAAAGTTCAGAAATGATGCGATTTCCCCCGTCTCGTCCAGACGGGACTGATAGTCGGCAAACTGGTTATCGGAATGCAGCAGGACCATGTAGTGGATCACATTGAGTTCGTCGTCGTTCAGGCCGAGTCGCTCAACCAGTCTCAGCACCCGCGGTGCCGGATGGCCACCCGGTGTGAGTTTCCGACAGGCTCGAACATGGGCTTCCAGTTCCAGTCGACGATCGCGGCAATAGCCGCGAATCTTTTCAACAGGATGCTGCACGCCGTCTACCAGCCCCTGCTCCTGCAGAAACCGAGGCATTTCCAGCCGACCGCTGCGCGCCGGATCCAGGTATCGCTCCCAATAGCGCGCATAGAACTGGGCCGCGACTAATTGCCAGTACTGCTCCTCGTTATCCAGCGGCGCCGGGCTGGACAAATCGACCTGATCGACCAGGAGCAACTGATCCAGCGATTGCATGAAACTCGAATAGGGGGTCATGTTGTTCATTCCTCTTTTCCTTTTTGGGCTTTTTGTGCCGACCAGTCTTCGATCAGCAATCCCCAAATCATCTGGTCATGAAATTGATCGTTCTTCATGAAGTGGGCTTGTCGACAGCCTTCCCGGTGAAACCCCAGTTTCTCCAGCACCCTGGACGAGGCCAGGTTGTCGCCGTAATGGCTGGCATACACACGCTTGAGTTTCAGGCGCTCGAAAGCCATAC
>PWQG01000027.1 GCA_003556835.1 Gammaproteobacteria bacterium | reverse complement strand
GATCGCGGTGTGCTACATCAAGGCAACCTGCTTGAATTGAGTCTGATGGTCAAAAGCTGAATGACTGGGTTGGACCCGCCTTGAAGTGGCGGAGGGGCAGGGATTCGAACCCTGGATAGGCTATTAACCTATGCCGGTTTTCAAGACCGGTGCATTCAACCGCTCTGCCACCCCTCCGCAGCAAGGTCGGCATATTACTACAACTGGGGATGCAGTCAACCGCCACGTGGCTCGGGCCGCCGGCTTGCGTCATATGGTGCTTGGCAGGCGCCGAAAAGCGTTGATTTTGGCCCCATGACCGGTATTATGGGGCGTTGAATTTGAAGGGTTTGGGCCCAATATCGGGTCTTGTAACAAGTAGCCAGTCAACGTTTGTTCTGTCGGAGGTTTGCACGAACATGAGCCAATACGAAATCAATGCGACACGCGCACGCAGCGGGTCGGCGGTCGAGATCAACAAGGTATTGAAAAATACCTATATGCTGCTGAGCCTCACTCTGGCTTTCAGTGCCCTGTGCGCCGGTGTGGCCATGGCCACCAATGCCCCACCGATGAACATCTTCATGGTGCTGATCGGTTTCTACGGTCTGCTGTTCGCCACGCACAAGACGGCCAACAGTGGCTGGGGCCTGGTCTGTGTATTCGCTCTGACCGGGTTCATGGGTTACACCCTGGGTCCGATCCTGAGTTTCTACCTCGCCATGCAGGGTGGTAGCGAGATCGTGATGATGGCCATGGGCGGCACGGCAGCGATTTTCCTGGGCCTGTCCGGATATGCCCTGGTGTCGAAGAAGGATTTCTCCTTCCTCAGCGGCTTCCTGATGGCCGGCTTCATCGTCATCATCGTGGCCTTCATCGCCAACCTGTTCCTGCAGTTGCCGGCTCTGCACCTGGCGCTGTCGGTGGGCTTCATGCTGTTCTCCAGCGCGGCAATCCTGTACCAGACCGGCGCCATCATCAATGGCGGCGAGCGCAACTATGTGCTGGCGACAGTGACATTGTTTGTCTCCATCTACAACATCTTCATCAGCCTGCTGAACCTGTTGACTGCCCTGACCGGCAACGACTGATACAGCTCGGGCTGAACGTAAGGCCGAAAAAGCCTCGATGCTGCATCGGGGCTTTTTTGTTTGGGGGATTGATTGATGAAATTCACCATTGTGATCCATACCGCGCCCTGGTCGCACCAGGGGTCTCAAACCGCCCTTCGCTTCTGTGAAGCTGCGCTGGCGGCCGGACACAGCATCCATCGTCTGTTCTTCTACTATGACGGGGTGCATAACAGCAGCGCTCTGGCCGTGCCGGCCCAGGATGAATTCAACATCCCGAAGGCCTGGCAGGCATTGATCGAGAAACATGAGGTCGATACAGTCAGTTGTGTCTCGTCCGCCCTAAAACGTGGAGTGCTGGACGATCAGGAAGCGTCGCGCTACGAGAAGCCCGCACACAATCTGATGTCGGGCGCGGAGCTGTCGGGCCTGGGTCAATTGATCGAGGCCACTGCCAGCAGTGACCGGGTGGTGACCTTCGGAGCCTGATGCATGAGTGAATCCCGCAAGAAACTGACTTTCATCAGCCGCCGTGCCCCCTACGCTGAAGATTACCCGCGTGCCTGCCTGGATATGGTGATGGCGGCCGCGGTCTTC
Organism: Gammaproteobacteria bacterium; assembly: GCA_003556835.1. Taxonomy (GTDB): domain Bacteria; phylum Pseudomonadota; class Gammaproteobacteria; order Pseudomonadales; family Pseudohongiellaceae; genus PWQG01. Next base: position 4,035 of record PWQG01000027.1, on the reverse strand, counting down.
GAGCAGGATGTGTCGTACGTATTTCTTGGTGACGGGGTCTACCAGCTCTTGCCGGAACAACAAGCCGATGCCATCCGCAGCAAATCACTGGCGGCGCACCTCGGTGCCCTGTCTCTCTATGGCGTGGAAAAGCTTTATGCGGATGGTCCGGCGCTGGCGGCACGGGAACTTGACCCGGAGGGACTGGCCGTGCCGGTCGAAGTATTAGATCAGGATGCCCTCCAAGAGTTGATCGCGGATTCGGATCAGGTGTTTGTTTTATGAGTAGTCTGCATATTGTCAACAAGACCCCCGAACGCGGCACGGCCCTGCAGGACTGCCTGCGCTGCGCCAGCGAGGAGGACGCCATACTGTTGATCGAGGATGCAGTCTATCTGGCTCGTGATACGGCTGCGAATGGGCGCTTCTGGCACGATTGCCGGATGAATATCCATGTGCTGGAAAAAGACTGTCAGGCTCGCGGTGTGTCGGCGGTCTGCCCCACCATCAACATCCTGCCGGATGCCGGTTTCGTGCAGCTGGCCTGTGACCATAATAAAGTAGTCAGCTGGTTCTGATGAACAGTCTGCAGCGCCAGGGTAAGCCGGATATCCCATTGGATCCTGACGGGTATCTGAAAAACCTCGCGGATTGGGACGAGGAAGTGGCCGGTCTGCTCGCCGCCGAGTCGAATCTGAGACTGGAAGAAGCGCATTGGGAGGTGATCCGGGTGCTGCGTGAGTTCTATCAAGAACACCAGCTAGCTCCGGCCAACCGTGCCCTGGTCCGCCTGGTAGGCCGGGAACTGGGTCCGGTCAAGGGCCGCAGTATCTACCTGATGAAACTCTTTGGTGGCAAACCCGCCCTGCTATCAGCCAAAATCGCCGGCCTGCCCCGTCCCCGCAACTGCTTTTGATATCCCCGACGGGGGAAAGGCCGTTCCACAGGGTCTGCAATAGCCCGCAAGACTATGGAATCCATCCGGAATTCGCTGTATTATTCGCCGCTTAACCCTGTTTTTGCACTGCCGCTGACCGGAAGGCATCCGGTCGGTTCGATTCACTATTTTCAGGATATTTCTCACAGGAAACTCTCTATGAGCCGTTCTCACAGTGTATTGGCTGTTGCTGACGACCTTCCCATTCGCACTCACGCCGACGTCCATAGTGGCAAGGTCCGTTCGGTCTACTGGCTGACGCCCGAAGACAGCGAACGGCTGATCCGCGAGCGTGGTTACAATGTTGCCGCCGATGCGCCCCTGGCCATCATGGTGATCAGCGACCGGATTTCCGCCTTTGACTGCATCTGGCACGGCGAAGGCAATATGCACGGGGTGCCCGGCAAAGGTGCGGCGCTCAATGCCATCTCCAATCACTGGTTCGAGCAGTTCCGCAAACAGGGCCTGGCCGACAGTCATATCCTGGAGATTCCCCATCCGCTGGTATGGATCGTACAGAAGGCCCAGCCGGTCATGATCGAGGCGATTGCCCGGCAATACATCACCGGTTCCATGTGGCGTGCCTACGCCAAAGGCGAGCGGGAATTCTGTGGCATACGTATTCCCGACGGCCTGGAGAAAGACCAGAAGCTGCCCGAGCTGTTAATCACGCCATCCACCAAGGGCATTCTCAAGGGTATTCCCGGTGTGCCGGAAGCTGATGACGTGAACATCACCCGGCAGGATATCGAACGCAACTACGCCGCCTTCAACTTCCGCAGCCCCGAACATATCGATCATTATGAAAAACTGCTGAAGGAGGGTTTTGATGTGATCAGCCGCGAACTGGCGGCCCTGGATCAGATCTTTGTCGACACAAAATTCGAGTTCGGCTATGTCACGGATGCCCATGGCGAAGAGAAACTGATCTATATGGATGAGGTGGGTACACCCGATTCCTCACGCATCTGGGATGGTCCTTCCTGGCGTGACGGCAAGGTGATCGAGAAATCCAAGGAAGCTTTCCGGCAATTGTTGCTGAATCATTTCCCGGATCCGGATATCCTGCTGAACAAGGACCGTATGCAAGAGCGCAAGGCACTGGCCCGGGATACCGCCCTGCCGGCCGAAGTACTGCTGGAAGTCTCGCGCACCTATCTTGATATTGCGGCCCGGATCACCGGGGAGGACATCAGTGCTCCGGACAATGCACGCGAGGAAATCATCCGTATTCTGGATCAGAACTACGGCCTCATCGAGAGCGAGTGAATCATGACGGAAAACGTGACTGACCTGTTGCCGGATCTTTGCGATCAGTACGCTGATCTGATCGAAGTGGCCGAACCCATGTTCATCAATTTTGGCGGCCGCGAGGCTTTTGGCGGCGAGATCGTCACCATCCGGGCCTGTGAGGACAACTCCCTGGTCAAGCAGCAGATCACCCATGATGGCCGTGGCAAAGTACTGGTGATAGATGGCGCCGGCTCCCTGCGCCGGGCCATGATCGGCGACATGATTGCCGAATCGGCGGCCGGCCATGGTTGGGAAGGCATCATTGTCTACGGTGCCGTTCGCGATGTGAACGCCATCAGCCAGATCGACCTGGGGGTCCTGGCCCTGGGGGCCATTCCGGTGAAAACCGAGCGCCGCGGGGTCGGGGAGTCGAATGTCACAGTACGCTTTGCCGGCATCACTTTCCGCCCGGGGCATTATGTCTATGCCGATAATAATGGCCTCATCGTTGCTTCGCGCAAACTGACCCTGCCGGAAAAGTTCGGCCAGAACGACCTGCACTGACCGCGCTTACGGCGCCGTAGCACGGATTCCGCCATGCGCCGCACTGATCGCCTGACAAGGGGCCGGATTGCCTCCATGGCCTGGCCCATCATTCTTGCCAATGCCGCCGTGCCCCTGCTGGGCCTGGCGGATACCGCTGTCATCGGCAACTTTGCCAGCCTGGAAGATCTGGGCGCCGTGGCCTTCGGCGCTGTGATTTTCAGTTTTGTCTACTGGAGCTTCGGCTTCCTGCGCATGGGCACCACCGGTTTCACGGCGCAGGCCGCTGGCGCCGGTGATGAGCCGGAAGTGCGTGCCGCCCTGGCCCGCGCCCTGCTCATCGCATTCGGCATCGCCCTTTTACTCTTGCTACTGCAGAGCCCCATTCGCATCAGTGCCCTGTTTCTGCTGGGCGGCAGTGAAACCGTCAGTGCCCTGACCGCGGAGTATTTCAGCATCCGCATCTGGGGCGCGCCGGCGATATTGGCGCTGTTTGCCCTGATGGGCATACTGATCGGACTCGGCAAAAGCAAAACCCTGCTCCTGGTGCAGGTCTTTCTCAATGGCCTCAACATCCTGCTCGACATCCTCTTTGCCGGTGTCTTTGGCATGGGCGCCAGCGGTATTGCCCTGGGCACGGCGATCGCCGAATGGAGCGCCTTCCTGTTTGCCGTTTTCCTGGTCTGGCGTCTGCTCAGGGAGCGCCAACAGGACGGTGAAGCCTTCATCCCCCTTCCCCGGCTGCGCGATGCCGCCAAGCTGAAAAAGACCCTGGCCGCCAATACCGATATCATGATCCGCACCCTGCTGCTGGTCTTCAGCTTTGCCTGGTTCGTGCGACTCAGCGGACAGTTCGGGGATGATGTGCTGGCAGCCAATCATATTCTGCTGCAACTGATTTCCTTTTCCGCCTTCTTTCTGGACGGTTTTGCTTTTGTGGCCGAGGCCGTCACCGGCGCCGCAGCCGGGGGAAGACGGCAACGGCGTTTCGATCTGGCCGTGCGCAGGACCACGGAACTGGCCCTTGGCAGTGCCTTGGTGCTGGCCTGTGCCGTAGCCCTTTCCGGCGATCTTATCGTACAGGCACTGACCACGCATGAGGCGGTACGGGAGGCGGCAAGTGCGCAGCTCTTGCTGGCTTCACTGTATATCCTGCTGTCGGTGGCAGCCTTTCAGCTGGACGGGATATTCATCGGCACCACCCGGACCCGGGAGATGCGGAACGCTTCATTGGTCTCGGCTGTGGGCTTTTTTGTGTTGAGCTTTCCGCTGACAGATTGGCTGGGCGTTCGTGGCCTGTGGTTGGACTTCATCGTCTATGTGATTTTGCGGGCCGTGGCCCT
>PWQG01000425.1 GCA_003556835.1 Gammaproteobacteria bacterium | reverse complement strand
TTGTGCCAGCGCCAGCGCCAGCTGCAATTTCCCGGTACCGCGCATACCGGCGAGCAGATAGGCATGCGACAGGCGGCCTTCCCGTCGCGCAACGACCAATTGCTGCCAGGCGTCCGTTTGCCAGGGAAGCGATTGCTGCACAGTCATGTACTCACCTCCTGCCGGGTTCGTTCGAGGAATTTCTGCAGCTGGCAACGGATACCGGACTGCACCGAGGACAGTGGTTGTGAGGCGTCAATCAGCACATGGCGCTCACTCGCCTCGGCCCTTCTCCTGTAGTTATCCCTCACGCGGGCGAAAAATGCCAGTTTCTCTTGCTCAAAGCGGTCCAGGGCGGCGCGCTCCCGCGCCCTGGCCATGCCCTGTTCTGGGTCGATGTCGAGCACCAGGGTAAGATCAGGCCGCAACTCTCCCTGCACCAGGGTCTCCAGCTGCGCAATCAGGGTCTCGTCGAAACCCCGGCCTCCGCCCTGATAGGCATAGGTGGCATCGGTGAAGCGATCACAGAGTACCCACTGACCCGACGCCAGCGCAGGCAGAATACGCTCGTGCAGGTGCTGGGCCCGGGCGGCAAAGATCAACAGCAGCTCGGTCATGGCACTCATATCAGTCTGTGTGGCATCCAGCAGAAGGTTGCGGATCTGCTCAGACAGTGCCGTGCCACCAGGTTCCCGGCTGACCACCACCGAATGTCCGGCCTGCTCCAACAGATCCCGGATGAAGTTGATATTGGTCGACTTGCCGACGCCTTCACCACCCTCCACCGTGATGAAGCGACCACGCTGCATCATTTCCGCATCTGGCTGCATGCTATTTCCTGTATCCGGCGTCCTGGCGTGTTCATGAACGGTCCGGGGGCTCACCCTCGCCGCGGATGTAGTAGCGCACGGCACGATTGTGCTCCTGGAGCGTTTCCGAGAAATAATGGCTGCCATCACCCCGGGAAACAAAATACAACCAGGGTTCGTCCATGGCAGGCTGCAGGGCCGCCTCGATCGAATCGCGCCCGGGCATGGCGATAGGTGTCGGCGGCAAGCCACTGATACGATAGGTGTTATACGCAGTGTGGGTATCCAGGTCAATACGGCGGATGACTCCGTCATAGGCATCACCAATACCATAGATGACGGTAGGATCGGATTGCAGGCGCATACCCTCCTGCAGACGACGTACAAAAACGCCGGCGACACTGGGGCGTTCCGGGGCATGGCCCGATTCACGCTCGACAATCGAGGCCATGACCAATGCCTCCCAGGGTGTTGCATAGGGCAGGCCGACCGCGCGTGTTGGCCAGGTGCCATCCAGTACTGACTGCATGCGTTCGCTGGCACGGCGCAACAGGACCAGGTCGCTGGTACCGCGGGTGACGAAATAGGTATCCGGGAACAGGGTGCCTTCCAGAGCCGGCCAGGGGGACTCGAGCCGTTGCAGGATCTCTTGCGGATCAAGGCCTTCAAGGGTGTTTTCAATCACATCCGAGGCCCACAGGGCATCAAGGGCCTGCGCCACGGTCCAGCCTTCCACCAGGGTGATCGGATGCTGGATACTGCGCCCGGAATTCAGCAGAGCCAGCATTTCGACCGCACTCATGCCCGGCGTCAGCCGGTACTCGCCAGCCCGGATGCTCTCTTCGTTGTTCAGACGCGCCCAGAGTACGAGAGAACGCGCGCTGTCCAGCGTTCCCTCCGCTTCCAGGCGGGAGGCGATACGCGACAGGGACGACCCCCGTTCCACCTGCACAACATGATCCTGCTCCAATGATAGCGGCTGATGCAGGCTCTGGAACCAGAACCATACGGCAATACTGAACAGCATGGCCAAAGCGCCAAAGGCCGTCGCGAAGGAGTACAGTAATCGTCTGTTCATAGCAGGAGTCTATCATCGGCCAGGCGCTGCAGGGTACGACTTACAGGACCCGGATCAAAGCGCAGGAGATGTTCACCATCCTGCAGTTCCCGCAGTGGCCACAGCCCGATGACACTGTTGCAGACAAACAGTTCATCCGCTTCATGCAGGGCGGAACGCGATACTACCCCGGGTGTCTGAACCGCGATATCGGGCAGCGCTCGCGCCTGTTCAAGCAGCCAGGCACGCATCACGCCGGCCACCCCGGAACGCTCCAGCGACGGCGTGTGCAGTTGCCGATCGCGCACCAGGAAGAGGTTGCTCTTGCAGCCCTCGATGATCCACCCCTGCTGATCACACATCAGCCCTTCATCGAAATCACTCCCCAGCTCGGCACTGGCCAGTACCTGATCGAGACGATTGAGGTGTTTGATACCGGCGAGACGGGGGTTCTCCGATAGTGGATGCTCACAGATCCGGACGCGGATACCTTGCGTGGCCCGTTCCGCCATTTGAGGCGGCAGATCATGCCACTGGATGATGCGCCGGGCCTGAACCGGGTCCGGCGGCGCATAGCCCCGTCCACCACTGCCACGGGTGAGGATGATCTTGAGAATGCCTTCACGCTGGTCGGTATCCGACATTGCCTGCAACAACTGCCGGGATTCTTCGTCGATCAGGGAAAGTGGACAGGGAATGCCAAGCCGTGCTGCGTCGCGCTCCAGTCGCTGCAGGTGCGCTGACCACAACAGGGGGCGGGATTCACGGATGCGCACGGTCTCGAACAGACCATCGCCATAAAGCAATCCGCGATCGCTGGCGGGTAATGTATCGCTCTCCCGGCCATTGATCAGCATTGATACGGCCATCCCCTAGTTCCGGGTGAAGATCAGGCTGCCATTGGTCCCGCCGAAGCCGAAGGAATTGCTGAGCACGGCGCGCAGGGGCGCATCCCGGCTTTCATGCGGAACGTAGTCCAGATCACATTGCTCATCCGGATCATCCAGATTGATGGTCGGCGGGATGACCCCTTCATGCAGGGCCAACACGGAAATGATGGCTTCCACCGAACCGGACGCTCCCAGCAGATGTCCGATCATGGACTTGCTGGAACTGACCGGAATCGAAGCCGCGCGCTCACCAAACACTGTCTTGACGGCCAGGGTTTCGGCCAGGTCACCGGCAATGGTGGACGTACCGTGGGCATTGATGTAGTCGATGGCGCCGGCGTCCAGGCCCGCCGCGCCCAGGGCATTCTGCATGCATTGGGCCGCGCCTCGACCGTTTTCCGCAGGCGCCGTCATGTGGTGGGCATCCGCGCTCATGCCAAAGCCGGTCAACTCAGCGTAAATACGGGCGCCACGCTTGCGCGCATGTTCGTACTCTTCCAGCACCATGATGCCGGCGCCATCACTGAGCACAAAACCATCACGGTCCCTGTCCCAGGGGCGACTCGCCTTCTCCGGATCATCATTGCGGGTGGAAAGAGCACGGGCTGCACAGAAACCACCCAGACCCACCGGTGAGGTGGCCATCTCGGCACCACCAGCCAACATGACATCAACATGGCCGTTGGCAATCATGTCTGCCGCCATACCGATATTGTGGGTACCGGAGGAACAGGCGGTGCTGATGGCCAGGTTCGGCCCGCGAAGGTTGTAGCGGATGGACAGAAAACCACCCAGCATGTTGATGATGGAGCCGGGCACAAAGAACGGGGAAATTTTGCGGGGTCCGCTACTGCGAATGACCTCGACATTGTGTTCAATGGCGGAAATCCCGCCAATACCGGAACCAATTGACGCGCCAGCCCTTTCGGGCACGAAACTGCCCTCTCCGAGCCCGGCGTCCTCTATGGCCTGGATGCCCGCTGCCATGCCATAGAGGATGAAAACGTCCATCCGCTTGGCTTCCTTCTTCGAGAAGTAGGGGCTGACATCAAAATCCTTCACCGATCCGCCGAAACGGGTGGAAAAATCCGATGTGTCCATATGTTCGATTGGAGCAATGCCGCTTTTCCCGGCTTTCAGCCCGTTCCAACTACTGGCTACATCGTTACCCAATGGAGTAACCATGCCCAGGCCGGTGATGACTACGCGTCGCCTGCTATTCAACGTTGCGCTCTCCCAGGATTCCCAATGCTTGAAGCATCCACAGCCGGTACAGGATAAAGAAAAGCTACTCCAGGGTAGCAGGCCTGGAGTAGCTTCATCGGTCGATTATCCTTCAGTCTGCTGCAGACAATACGTCTGTTACAGGTGGTTGTTGATATAGTCGATCGCCAGCTGGACGGTGGTGATTTTCTCAGCCTCTTCGTCCGGGATCTCGGTCTCGAACTCTTCTTCCAGAGCCATAACCAATTCAACAGTGTCCAGGGAGTCAGCGCCCAGGTCCTCGACAAAAGAGGAAGAAGCCTTCACTTCGTCTTCCTTGACGCCAAGCTGTTCACAGACAATCTTTTTAACTCGTTCTTCGATGCTACTCATACTATTGCCAGCTCCTAAAATCAGTACATTGATTAGCGCTTTTCTCGTTATTATCCAGTTATTGGTTATTTATTGACCAACCGGGACCACTCTGAACGCAAGTTTACATTGAAATGCTCATGGTTGTAATAAGTAAGCCGAAAATATTTCCTGATCACCCAACCAATACATTATAAATCAAACGCTTGCCACTCCCTTCTCGGGTTCTGAGCAAACTCGCGGCCCCTCTCAACCCATATACATGCCACCATTGACATGCAGGGTTTCACCCGTGATGTAGCCACCGGCATCGGATGCCAGGAAGGCAGCAACACGGGCCACTTCTTCCGGTTTTCCGAATCGGGCCAGGGGTATCTGCACCAGCAGGGATTCAATCTGTTTCTCGTTCAGCGCCCGGGTCATATCAGTATCGATGAAGCCCGGCGCGATGCTGTTGACGGTGATTCCGCGAGAACCCACCTCTCGCGCCAGGGAGCGTGTGAAGCCCTCCGCTGCCGCCTTGGAGGCCGCATAATTGCTCTGCCCCGGATTGCCGCTGGAGGCCACCACAGAACTGATGTTGATGATCCGTCCTCGCCGCGCCCGGGTCATGCCCTTGAGACAGGCCTTGCTCATGCGGTACAGGGCATTGAGATTGGTGTTGATGACCGACTCCCATTCATCCTCTTTCATCCGCATCAGCAGGTTGTCACGGGTGATACCAGCATTGTTGACCAGCACATACGGGACACCAAAATCCTGTTGAATGGTGCTCATGGCGGACTCCACCGAGGCCGGGTCCGACACATCCAGTTTCAACCCGCCACCTTCGATACCGGCCTCTTTCAGATAGTCCGTAATGGCCTGGGCACCCTTGTCGCTGGTGGCCGTGCCGATCACGGTATGACCGTCCCGGCCCAGCTCGATGGCGATGGCCCGGCCAATGCCACGACTTGCGCCTGTGACCAGGCTGATGGTTTCGGTCTTGTCAGTCATACAATACTCCTCGTCTGCCCTTGCATCGGCCAGTCCCTAGCCCTGCTGGATGGCTTCCCGTGCCCCGGCGAGGCTGTCGCCATCCTCGATAGTATAGCAGTCCATATTCCGCTCAATGCGTCGAATCAGACCGGACAGGACTTTTCCGGGGCCGCATTCTACTACCTTTCCAATACCGAAGTCGCGCATACAACCGATGGAATCGACCCACTGCACAGGCATATACAATTGTTTGAGCAGGTTTTCACGGATTGTATCCGGATCCTTGCTGACGTGGCCGTTGATATTCTGTACCACCGGAATCTCCGGTCGCTTGAAAGTCAGCTTCGCCAGATCCTGGCCCAGGCGATCAGCCGCTTCGCGCATCAGGCTGCAATGCGAGGGTACACTGACATTGAGCGGAAGGGCCCGTTTGGCACCAGCTTCTTTCAATGCCGTCACGGCCCGCTCCACCGCTGCCGCGCTGCCGGCGATGACGGTCTGACCCGGCGCATTGAAATTCGCCGGTGAGACGATTTCATCTCCCTGCCCGGCGTCCGCACAGATTTTTGCGATCACATCATCTTCCAGACCGATGATCGCCGCCATGGCACCGGTGCCGGCGGGCACCGCATCCTGCATGTAGTTGCCACGCTTGTGAACCGCATCCACGGCCTGCTCGAAACCGATCACGCCAGCACAGACCAGGGCACTGTATTCGCCCAGGCTGTGTCCGGCCAGCAGCTCCGGCAAAGGCCCCTTCTCTTCCAGCCACAGACGCCAGAGCGCCACGGAAGCCGTCAGGAGCGCCGGCTGGGTGATCTGTGTCTCGTCCAGACGCCCGTCGGGATTGTCACGGACCACCGCAAGCAGATCGAAGCCAAGTACCCCGGACGCCTCACGGAAGGTATCAGCAATGATGGGGCGGGCATCAGCCAGCTCGATCAGCATGCCCTGTTTCTGCGATCCCTGCCCCGGGAAAACGACACCGAATTTATGCATAACTCACTCTTGATTGGTTTGGGAGGTGGTTTGAAAAGCGGAAGCAATCCTGTCTGCGATCAATACCGGTACATTGTTGCGTACTTCCTTGATGGCCTGGTCGATGGCCCAGGTGAACGCTTCCCGATCGGCATTGCCGTGACTCTTGACGATGATGCCCTGCAATCCCAGCAGGCTGGCCCCGTTGAAGCGCGCCGGATTGATCTTCTGCCGGATGGCATCCAGCAATGGCGCTGCCATGCTGGAGCGGTCCGGATCAGCGGCAGCCACCTGGTGAATCAATTGCTCCACCGCATGCACCACGCCGGCACTGCTCTTGATGGTGAGATTACCGGCGAATCCGTCACAGACCAGCACATCGGCATCACCGCTGAACAATCGGTCTCCTTCAATGAAGCCGACATACTCGAGCGCCCCGGAGCGCTCGAACAAACGGGCCGCATCATGGATCTCACGACTGCCCTTGTACTCTTCCGCGCCGATATTGAGAAGACCCACGCGGGGGCACTTCCGACCAGTGAGCGAAGCCACCACAACGGCACCCATGAGGCCGAACTGGAACAGTTGCTCCCCGTCACTGTGCACGGTGGCACCAACATCGAGCAGATAACAGTTGCGATCCAGGGCGGGTACCGGAATGGTGGCGATGATCGCCGGCTTGCGTATTCCCGGCAGCATGCGCAGCAGGTGTCGCCCCGTCAGCAACAGGGCACCCGTATTACCGGCGCTGACACAGGCCGCAGCCTTCCCGCTGCGCACCTGGTCCACGGCCAGGTACATCGAGGAATTGCGCTTCCCGCGTAACACGGTGACCGGGCGGTCATCGTCACTAACGCAACTCTCGCTGTGAACGAGCTCCAGTCGCTGCAATAATGCCCGGTCCCCTGCGCAGTCCTGCAATATTTCTTCGATGTGGGGACGGTCACCGACCAGATGCAACTGCAAGTCCGGATGCCGTTGCAGGGCATCCAGGCTGGCCGGAACGGTGACGGACGGACCGAAATCGCCCCCCATCACATCTATGGCGATTGCGCTCACCGGTTCCTGCTTACTCGTCGCCGGTCTCGATCACCTTGCGACCCTTGTAGAAACCGTCCGTCGTGACGTGGTGACGGCGATGCACCTCACCCGTGGTCTTGTCGACGGACAGGGTCGGGCTGTCCAGAGAATCGTGTGCGCGACGCTTGTTGCGACGGGCGCGTGACACCTTGTTTTTTTGAACGGCCATGCTTTTATGCTCCTGTGACGATCGCTGCCTCCCGGCAGCATCAATGAAAAATTATTTCCGGTCCCCGGACTTCAGGGACGCCAATACTGCAAAAGGATTTCCCTTGCCAGGCTTCCCCTGTCCTGATTCTCCCACTCCATTGGCTCCCGGTTCCGGGCCCACGGATTCGACGGCCGGGCGGCAGAGCCCTTCATCGTGGCGGCTCACCAATGGCAAAGCCAATATCAACTGCTCTTCCAGCAACTGTGGCAATGGCAGCGGCTCATCCCCAGCAATCCAGGGATCAATCTCTTCCGGCAGGCGCAGCCCTATCGCTTCCGAGGCCACGACAGCCATCTGTAGTGCCTCATCCAGCGGCAGCGGCATTGGCGCCAGGCAGCGTTGACAGGTCACATTGACCTGTGTCCGGACTCTGCCAGTGATCAGGCGACGGTGTTGCTCGTCAACGTGGAAGCGCAGATCCACTTCCACCTCACCACTGTCGTCAGCCAATAGCCCGTTTAAACGCTGCATGCGCGATACCGGCCAAACTCCCTGCACGACCGCATCACGTGCAAAGATCTTGCGGGCATCAAGGGATTCGGGTATCAGGCTGTCATTCATAGGCTCGCAATAATAGGGATACAAAGCGTTTCTGTCAAAGAAAACCGGGCATTTCAGTGCTTTCTGGCCCGATTCCTGCGTTAATCCCCGCTCTCTTCCCGACTCAGGCCGGCCAGGGTCTGTTGCAGGCGATCCGGCCAGGGGGCATCGAATTGCAACTCGCTCAGGCCCCCGCTACCAGGATCCGGAAATTCAAAGCGGATGGCAGCGGCATGCAGACAGAGCTGACGGATCCGGGGAAAACGGTTCTGCTCACGGAGCAGGTATTTGCTGTCGCCCAGTATGGGATGGCCGGCATACTGACAATGCACCCGGATCTGGTGCATGCGCCCCGTGACCGGCATGGCTTCCACGAGACTGGCATCGCGGTAGCGCTCAAGCAGCCGTAAACGGGTCAGCGCCGGCTTGCCCTGCGGATTGACCCGCACAAAACGCTCTCCTCCCGCCAGCTCGTCCCGCTGCAACGGTGCCCGCACTTCCTCGATATCGGCATCCCATTCTCCCTGCACCAGGGCGTGATAGACCTTGTGCACGGCACGCTGCCGCAGGGCATCCTGCAGGAACTTGAGGCTGGTCGGCGTCAAGGCCACCAGCAGACAGCCGGAAGTCTCGCGATCAAGACGGTGTACCAGCTCCACGAACGGCTCTTCGGGCAACAACTGCCGCAGCGCCTCGATCAGGCCCAGATGCACACCGGAACCCCCATGCACGGCAATGCCCGGGGGCTTGTTGAGGACCAGCAGGGATTGGTCACGGTAGAGTATGGATTCTCGCAGTCGTTGCGCCAGGCTTTCGCTCAGCTCGGCCTGTTCTGCCGGGGCACGTTGCCGGATTGGCGCCACCCGCACCACGTCGCCTGGCAACAGGCGCTGGTCGGGCTTGCATCGCTTGCGGTTGACCCGGATTTCTCCCTTGCGGATCAAGCGGTAGATACGCGAGCGTGGCACCCCCTTGAGGCGGCCCAGCAGGAAGTTGTCGAGGCGCTGACCTTCGCTGCGTGCATCACTTTCCAGCCACTGGACGCCGTTGTTTTCTGTGCTCATGAGGGAATTCGGATCAGGATGTGCTGGCGGATTATAGCAGCGCAACGCTATAAACCCCATGTCAATAGTGTAAAATCCCGCTTTTAGCTGTAACCACCAGACAGTCAGGACAGATTCCATGCTCACAATCAGACAGTCGCTGGCCGCGCGGGTCAGTGATGCCATCAGCCGGGTCACCGGCAGCGATGACAATCCGGCCCACGTAATCTACGCCACCAAACCCCAGTTCGGCGATTATCAGGCCAATGGTGTGATGGCCATTGCCAAGCAGATGAAGACCAATCCGCGCCAACTCGCAGAACAGGTGGTGGCTGAGCTCGATCATGGAGAGCTGATTGAGCGGGCGGAAGTGGCCGGTCCCGGCTTCATCAATCTGTTCATCAGCAACGCCTACCTGGAACGCAGTGCCAGTGAGGCACTCGCGGCTCCGGAAAAACTGATCGTGCCCGCCACGGACCCCCAGACCGTGGTGATCGACTACTCCAGCCCCAATCTGGCCAAGGAAATGCACGTCGGGCATCTGCGCGGCACCATCATCGGCGACGCCATCACTCGTGTCATGCAGGCGCTGGGACACCGGGTCATCCGGCAGAACCATGTCGGCGACTGGGGCACCCAGTTCGGCATGTTGATCGCTCATATGGAGGAGCTCCAGGAACAGGGCGAGTCCCTGTCCACCGAACTGTCCAATCTCGAGATCTTCTATCGAAAGGCCAAGCAACGCTTTGATGAAGAAGCCGATTTTGCCGACAAGGCGCGCGCCTATGTGGTGCGATTGCAACAGGGTGACAGCCACGTCCTGAGCATCTGGCAGCGATTCATCGAAGAGTCACTGAAGCATTGTGAAGAAGTCTATGGCCTGCTCGGGGTTCTGCTCGAGCGAAAGGATCTTTGCGCAGAAAGCTTTTATAACAAAGAGTTGGCGGATATTGTAGATGCATTGGATGAAAAAGGGCTTCTGACAGAATCCGAAGGCGCGCAGTGTGTATTCCTGGATGAATTCAAGGGTAAGGATGACAAGCCCTTACCCGCCATCATACGCAAACGCGATGGTGGTTTCCTGTACGCCAGCACGGACCTGGCAGCGGTGCGTTACCGCTGCCAGGAGCTGCACGCAGACCGCATCCTCTACGTGGTGGATGCCAGGCAGAGCCTGCATTTCCAGCAGGTGTTCGCCATTGCCCGCGCGGCCGACTTTGCGCCGCAGGACTGTTCGCTGGAACATATCGCCTATGGCACGATGATGGGCGAGGACGGCAAACCCTTCAAGACCCGCAGCGGCGACACGGTCAAGCTCAAGGATCTGCTCGAGGAAGCCAACCGCCGGGCCGAAGCCCTGATCAGCGAGCGTGACAGTGACATCGATGCACGGGAGCGCGCTGAAATTGCCCGCGTGGTGGGGATCTCTTCGGTGAAATACTCCGACCTGTCCAAGAACCGCAACAGCGATTACATCTTCGACTGGTCCAGTATGCTGTCCTTTGATGGCAATACAGCACCGTACATGCTGTATGCCTATGCACGGATCAGCAGCATCCTGCGACGCCGTGAAGGTGAACCTTCCGACAACAACCGCATCTCAGTGAAAGAGACGGAGGAACGGGCCCTGCTGATGAAAACCCTGCAGTTCCCTGAAGTGGTCCAGGCCGTGGGCCGGGATTGCCTGCCCAACCAGCTCTGCAACTACCTGTATGAGCTCGCCGGCAGCTTCATGCGATTCTATGAAAACTGCCCCATCCTCAAGGCTGATGACGAGATCCGGGATTCACGCCTGGCGCTGGCGAGGCTGACAGCCGAAACCCTGCACCAGGGTCTTGATCTGCTGGGTATCCGCACGCTGGAACGCATGTAAGGCAGGACTCGTCCTTTTCCGGGCCCCTGCACGCAGAAAGGGAGGCCATCCGGCCTCCCCTTCTGTTTCGCAAGCCGCCGAGCGGGCCGATTCCGGCCGCCTCACCGGGCTCAGTTACTGAGTTCCAGCAGCAAACGGTTCAGTCGCTGGGTGAAGCTCGCCGGATCTTCCAGCTCCCGGCCTTCGGCCAGGCTGGCCTGATCAAACAGTACCGAGGCCAGGTCGGCGAAACGGTCTTCATCCTGCTCCTGATCCAGCTTACCAATCAACGGATGCTCGGGATTGATCTCGAAGATCGGCTTGCTTTCAGGAACCGGCTGTCCCGAGGCCTCCATGATCCGCCGCATCTGCATACCCATATCATGCTCACCAATAGCCAGGCAGGCCGGTGAATCGGTCAGTCGGTGGGTGGCCCGCACTTTTTCCACTTTGCCATCCAGCGCCTTGCTGATCCGTTCCGTCAGCGGCTTGAGCTCTTCCTCCACCTTCTGCTGCTGTTCCTTTTCGGCCTCGTCTTCGAGTTTGCCCAGGTCCAGCTCGCCGCGACTGACGTCCTGCAAGGACTTGCCGTCGAACTCGTGAAGATGACTCATCAGCCACTCATCAATTCGATCGGAGAGCAGCAGCACTTCGACGCCCTTCTTGCGGAATATCTCCAGGTGAGGACTGCTTTTTGCCGCCTTGTACGAGTCGGCAATCACATAGTAGATCTTTTCCTGTTCCGGCTTCATGCGCGCCACATAATCTTCCAGGTGCTGGTCCTGTTGATCGCCTGAAGACTCCGTGCTGTTGAAGCGCAGCAGCCGCGCAATGGCTTCACGGTTGCCCGCATCCTCACCCGGTCCTTCCTTGAGCACCTGACCGAACTCTTTCCAGAAGGTGGCGTACTTTTCCGGATCATCCTTGCGCAGCTTATTGAGCATATCGAGTGCACGCTTGGTCAGCGCACTGCGCATGCTGTCCACAACCGGATCATTCTGCAGCAGCTCACGCGAGACATTCAGGGACAGGTCACTGGAGTCCACCACACCCTTGATGAAGCGCAGGTAGAGCGGCAGGAATTGCTCGGCCTTGTCCATGATGAAGACCCGTTGTACATAGAGCTTCAGTCCGCGTGCCCCATCCCGATTCCACAGGTCGAACGGTGCCCGTGCAGGAACATACAGCAGACTGGTGTACTCCAGCTTGCCTTCGACCTTGTTATGACTCCAACTCAGCGGATCCTCGAAATCATGCGAGACATGCTTGTAGAACTCGCGGTACTCTTCCTCACTGATATCGGTGCGCGGCCGGGTCCATAATGCCTTGGCCGTATTGACGGTTTCGAATTCTGGCTTCTGCTCTGCTTTCTCCTTGTCCTCCTCTTCGGACGGCGCTTCCTGCTTGCGCATCAGTACCGGGATGGAGATGTGGTCGGCATACTTCTTGACGATGTGTCGCAGCCTGTATCCGTCCGCGAATTCGCTGGCGTCATCGCGCAGATGCAGGATGACGGTGGTGCCGCGCGAAGCTTTCTCGATACTCTCAAGCGTATAGTCGGACTCACCGGTGGATACCCAACGTACGGCCTCAGAGGCTTTGTCGCCAGCACGTCGGGTCAGTACCTCGACTTCGTTTGCTACAATGAAGGCCGAGTAAAAGCCCACACCGAATTGCCCGATCAATTGGGAATCTTTCTTTTCGTCCCCGGTCAGTTGTTGCAGAAACTGAGCGGTACCCGAGCTGGCGATAGTGCCGAGATTTTTCACCACCTCATCACGGTTCATGCCGATACCATTGTCCGAGATGGTGATGGTTCCGGCTTCCTGATCAAAATCCACGTGTACGCTGGGATCAGGATCCTCTTCATACAACGCTGGATTTTTCAGGGCTTCGAAACGGAGCTTATCAGCCGCATCGGATGCATTGGAAATCAGCTCCCTGAGAAAGACCTCCTTATTGCTGTACAAGGAATGGATCATCAACTGAAGCAACTGCTTCGCTTCCGTCTCGAAACCCCGTGTTTCCTTTTTTGTCTCGCTGCTCATCAACACAACCTCTGATATTCATGGGACCATAAAAAAACCCGGCTACTGCAACAGTAACCGGGTTCTTTAATGCGGGCATGTTGCCCGGATTTCAAGTCCTGATCAGGACTGGAAGAAATCCGCCGCTTCTTCGCGACGTCGCTGCAGCGTCTCATGACGTTGCCGCGAGTTCTGGATATACGTTATATAGGAATCGGCTGCGGAGGCGCCCAGCTCGCTCGCCCGTCGTGCGGATTGCTCCGCTTCATCGAAGCGATCCAGCTCGACCAGTGAGCGTGCCAGGAACATATGCGCGTCTGAGGCATCGTCCAGACCAAGCTCCAGCGCCCGGCGCAGTGCATCCACTGCATCCTCGTATTCACGATTCATATAGTAGATGTAACCCAGATAGTCGTAGGCTTCGCCATCCTCGGCCAGATCAGCAGCACGTGAAGCCGGACCGATGGCATTCTGGAATTCAGAGGCCATCATGTACATCTGGGTCAATCGACGCATATTGTCGCGATTTTCCTCAACGATACCACGGCGCATGCCCTCCTCGAGCACCTGAATGCCACGCCACGGCGCATCCATGCCGGCCAGGGACTGTGCCAGGTTCATGAACTCGGCTTCGCTGGCCATATAGTCCTGCTGGAAAGAAAGCTCCATGACCTGCAGCCGTGCCTCGTTGTCGTCCAGGTAGCCATAGATGGCTGCCAGGTTGCGCCAGTCAGCGGGTTCGTCGTACAGCGCGATCATGGTCTCGGTGACATCCCGGGCCATATCATAGCGCTCCTGCTCGATGTACATCAGGTTGAGCAGGGAATAGATGTTACGACGAATCTCACGCTCCTCTGCCTGCAGCATTTCGATATGGCGCAGCAGGTAGGGAATGGCCTCGTCGTAGTTGTCCAGGTTGTAGTGACTGTTGGCCAGCAACAGGAACACATTGGGACGCTCCTCTTCCGACCAGCGGCGCCACTCTTCCAGGGCTTCGATGGATTCCGCGTAGCGTTCCTCACCGGCGTAGATCTGACCCAGCGCCATCAGCGCACGGGTACGCTGTGCAACCCGCAGGTCCTCAATGGTGAGCATGCGCTCGAAAGCCGTCAACGCTTCCTGGACCATATCCTGGGCCAGGTAGTAGTTGGTATAGAAGTTGAGCAGGGTCGCCTTCTCAAAATCATTGAGCGAGTCATAACGCTCGTTGAGACCGTCCAGCTCGCTCTTGGCCCGTTCCCATTGTGGCTCGCTGTCATCTTCCGGGTTCATCATTTCCTGAACACGGGAGATGATACGAAACACGCGGTCACTGAGCACATCGGAGGAACGGGACGGCGGCGGTTGTCTCGGGCCGTCATCATCATCATCCGCATGTACCGGAATCGATGACAGGGTCATACCCGCAGCCAGCAGCATGGCCAGCGCCAGCGCGGACCGACATCGTGTAAACCAGAGCTTCATCATGGCTCAGTCCTCCAGTTGATAACGGAATACGTATTGCACGCCCGGCACCGGAACGGCTTGACCGTCAACCACGCGTGGCTGGAACCGGAAGCGTTGGGCGGCACGAATGGATGAGTTGTTGAAAATGCCCGCCGGTTCGGCGTCCACCACAACCACATCTTCCACACCACCTTCGGCAGTCACCGTAAACTCAACCTGACACCAGCCCTCGATACCACGCTGGGCAGCCCGGGTGGGATAGGTCGGGGTAATGTTCACCAGCGGCAGCATTTCACCATCGGAGGCACCAATACCCGCTGCGCCGATATCCAGGCCGGTATCCATACTGACCTGTTCGCGAGCTATATTGAGGCCCGCACCAGCATCCATGTCGAACTGCCGATCATCCTGCTGCGGAGGCGGTTCATCCATATCGTCCAGTGGTTCCGGCTCTTCAACTTCGCGTACAACCTCCATTTCGATATCCGGCATGGTGGCATCCACGATGCGGATGATGTCTCGTCGTTCATCAAGCTGGGATCCAGTTGCGATCAACGCCTGCATGAAATAGAACAGGGTGAGCGTGATGACGCCAGCGAGACCAATTGATATCAACCATCTGACAGCAATCATTTTCTAGTCCTCCGTCGAGATTGAAACATTGGCGATATCGGCATCCCTGGCCGC
Organism: Gammaproteobacteria bacterium; assembly: GCA_003556835.1. Taxonomy (GTDB): domain Bacteria; phylum Pseudomonadota; class Gammaproteobacteria; order Pseudomonadales; family Pseudohongiellaceae; genus PWQG01. The sequence continues at coordinate 5,256 of PWQG01000425.1, read as the reverse complement.
CCGCAAAATGGTCATCACGTGTTCGTTGGCGGCACTCCGGTCGCCCTGTATGACCACTGATGCGTTGGGTGTTTCCGCAAGTCGTCGCTCGAAGCGAGTCCGGATGAACCGGGAATCGATGGCTTCGCCATCAATCCAGATTTCGCCCTCCGGGCTGATCGCGATCAGGATCAGATCCTGGGAACGCGGTTCGGCCGTCGACGCTTCAGGCTTGGTCACTTCGATACCTGCCTCGGTAATGAATACCGAGGTCACGATAAAGAAGATCAGCAGGATGAACACCACATCAAGCATGGGAGTAAGGTCAATCTCTCCCGTACCGGTATCATCCTCTCTTCTTTTCATCAGACCTGATTTCATTGTTATGCCTTTCGTCTCGTATCGTTCAGTTTAGGCCATATTGTCTTCGAGCAGCTCCAGATCCCGGTTCATACGGGTCTTGAGCCAGTTGGAAGCAAAGATCCCGGACAATGCGCCCACCATTCCAGCCATGGTCGGGATGGTCGCCCTGGAGACACCGCCCGCCATATCGCGTGCGTCGCCACCACCGGTGAGAGCCATTACATAGAAGACCTCGATCATGCCGGTTACCGTTCCGATCAGACCCAGCAGCGGACAGACCACCACCAGGCTTTCAATCAACGGAAGGCTGGTCTTGAGATCCAGGCGAACCTCGGAAATCATCATGTTCCGGATCTGGTGGGCCCGCCAGGAACGCTTGTCCTCGCGGGCGTTCCACGCCGCCAGGGTCTGTTTGACCCGCTTGGCATGCGTGGAATGCAGGTACCAGATCCGCTCGAATATCATGGACCACTTCACCAGGAGGAGGATGCCGATGATGGTAAGCACCGGCCCGCCTCTGGCAAGAAAGTCCGTGATGGCTTCATAGCCGTCAAGCAGAGCAAAATACATTCTACCTCCCTCAGCCCTGCTGCGCTTTGTTGGCAGAAGACTCGGCTTTGGTAGCAATGATACCGGTCGCCTGTTCTTCCAGAATATGGATGATGCGATCGGCTTTGCTCTTGACCCAGGTGTGCATCAGCACGGTCGGGATGGCGACGGTGATACCCAGTACCGTTGTCATCAATGCCATGGAGATACCACCGGCCATGATGGTCGGGTCACCGGCACCGTACACGGTGATCTGCTGGAAGACCTGGATCATACCGGTCACCGTACCGAGCAGACCCATGAGAGGCGCTACGGTTGCGATGATCTTGATGAAGGTCAGGAAGCGCTCCAGCGCAGGTGTTTCCTGCAGGATGGCTTCACCCAGCTTGAGTTCCAGGGTTTCCGTGTCCGTGTTGGAATTGGACTCGGCCACCAGCAGGATGCGACCCAGCGGGTTGTTCTTGCTGGCCTTGTCGGCCTTGACCTGGGCATTCACCTTGGCGGCAACCAGGGTCAGCATGAAGGAGCGGATCAGGGCCACCAGAATCGCCAGGGCACCAATACCGATGATGATGAAGCCGATGATGCCGGCATTCTCGGTAACCTGCTCGTCCCAGGTCGGGAAGTTGATCAGGTTGGCCATCAGGCTGCCACCCATGGCACCAGTGGGGTCGATACCGACCCGGTAGACACCGTCACCGCCAGCGGCGGCTTCCAGGGCACGAGCCTGCGACAGCATGCGGTCGGAGGGCTGACGTGGCAGAACCTGGAGGTGGCCCACAGAGCCATCGTAGGACAGGTATTCGCCGTTACCAATCGCATTGAAGGAACCGATACGAGTGATCGTGCGGTTTTCCTGTTCACCAGAAGGCAGACCGACACGATCCTCATACTGCACGACACGACCGGACTCGGTCATTTCCTGCTGCATGTAGTACCAGAAGCGTTCGATTTCATCGACACGCACCTGCTCGGTATCACTGGCCACACGCTCGATGAAGCCATCCAGGAACTCGTTGCGGCCCGGATACTGGGCACTGACCAGCGAGTTGTCGAAAATGCTGCGGAAGTCACCGGCAACACCCTGGATGGTACCCAGCAGTTCGTTGAGGTTGGCACGAACCTCACGCAGCTGGGCACGACGCTCGGAGAGCTCCTGGCGATTCTGGTCAAACTGGTTTTCGAGTCGCGCGTTTTCGGCTTCTTCCTCGCTGATACGCTCTCGGGTTTCATCCAGGATCTGCTGCTGCTGATCTACTTCCTGCTGGAAGCGCTGCTCCCGTTCACGGTGCTCTTCGGATTCGACGACCCGGTTCTCTTCGACAGCACGCAACAGCTCACCGAGGTTGGCTGCAGGCTGCTGGGAATGAACCTGCGCTGAAAACGCCAGGGCAAGACCTGACAAAGAAAGACTGGCATATTTGATTATATTCTTCACTGTGCTAACTCCGGCGCGGTGATGGGCATTTCAATGATGTCTGGTGCAACCAGACCTGCAGAGACTCGCATGGCATACTGGACCTGGGCGCGATATTCAGCAGGCGTCAAAGACACCCACTCACGGGCATCACGGTCCCAAGCGCCGGTCAGGCTGCGATCCTTCGTCTGATACGTCAGGGCAATACGTCCGACCCGCATCATATCGACATCCCTTTCGACGCCATCGATGGTCAACGTCGTTGGATAAGTCTCATGAGTTCGACCATAGGCGGTCTCGTTCTGATACAGGGAAAGAATCTGACGGAATCGCTCGGCGTTGGAGACACTCGGGTTATCGATAGCACGCTTCACGAACTCCAAGCGCTCACGTCGCTCTCGAAGCCGGAAAGGCAGGTCAAGCTCGATGAACTGCTCCACGCTGCTGACCATCTTCTGCATGAGCAACGGCAGCTCCTGGGTCACATTGCGAACTTCGGCAATGGACTCGGCAATCGTATCGAGCTCCTGCTCCTGTATTGAAATCTGCCGGCGCCAGCCGGCGTTGAGTACCAGCAACGCTTCCAGGTTGTCGTTCTCAACCCTGAACTCATCAAAGAGCGAGTTGGCCGAGCTGGACAGACGATTTATGGTTTCCTGCGACTCGATTGCCGCCCTGTTCGTCTGCTCCACGACACTCATTGCCTCACCAATCGGACTGGTGTCGACATCGGCTGTCTGGGCCTGGGCTGAACCGGCTACGACTAACGAGAGCGGAGCCAGCACCTTGAAATATAATCGACGGTTATTCATGTGCCATCCTGTTATTGTATTAAACACTCTTCCACCAAAATCGAAATGACGTCTGAAAGCCGTCGCTGCGGTCAGCATTGTCATGGTCGATCGGTTTCCGACGTGACCTCTACTACTTCTTTATACAGTTGTACTGTTGATTTACTGCACTCTGTGCAACTGCACACTTGTAACGTACTTTTCTCGTTATTGTGCCGATGTGATTTCTCACACCACAGTAACTGTTTCCCTGCCAGCACTCCCTGCTTCGATTTTCCCTTTACCAACTCCATCCGACGCAACCCCACAAAAAGGTTACCAATCTACACACTCCTGGTTACAATGAGCGCTTTGGTAACCAATGGCCGCAAGATCGCACCCGTTGGCGTTGAATTTGGCCATCCTTGCCAAAGAACGGTTTAAGACTAACACAACCCGTCCTTTTTTTTGAACCTCTCAACGCATAAATTTCAGCAATAAAAAAGCCCGGAAAGTACCCCTTTTCAGGCTATTCCGGGCTTTTCAGGAATCACCAGCCGGTGACTTCCTGGAGCGCCTTGCCGATATCGGCCAGACTTCGCACTGTCTTGACCCCGGCATCCTGCAGTGCGGCAAACTTGTCGTCCGCCGTACCTTTACCACCGGAAATGATGGCACCAGCGTGGCCCATGCGTTTACCGGGAGGTGCAGTGACACCGGCAATATAGGATACCACCGGCTTGCTGACGTTATCCTTGATCCACGCAGCCGCCTCTTCTTCAGCGGTGCCACCAATCTCGCCGATCATCACGATGGCTTCCGTGTCAGGATCCTTTTCAAACAGTTCAAGGATATCAATGAAGTTGGAGCCCGGTATCGGGTCACCACCAATCCCCACGCAGGACGACTGGCCGTAGCCGAAATCCGTGGTCTGCTTGACTGCCTCATAGGTCAGTGTCCCGGAGCGGGAGACAATACCCACCTTGCCAGGCTTGTGGATGTACCCGGGCATGATGCCGATCTTGCACTCGCCCGGCGTGATGACACCCGGACAGTTGGGACCGATCAGACGCACACCCAGCTCGTCACACTTGACCTTGGCTTCCAGCATGTCGAGGGTCGGGATGCCTTCGGTGATGCAGACGATCAGCTTTATGCCACCAAAAGCGGCTTCCAGGATCGAATCCTTGCAGAACGGTGCAGGCACATAGATGACGGAAGCTTCAGCTCCGGTTTCGGCGACGGCTTCCTTGACGGTATTGAATACCGGCAGGCCAAGATGGGTCTGTCCGCCTTTCCCGGGTGTCACACCACCGACCATTTTTGTGCCGTACTCAAGGGCTTGTTCCGAGTGGAAGGTACCCTGTGCGCCTGTGAAACCCTGACAGATTACGCGTGTTTCCTTGTTGACCAGAATGCTCACTTGGCACCTCCCGCTTCCGCAACCACTTTCTCTGCGGCATCACTCAGGCTTTCCGCCGCGATGATATTCAGACCGCTTTCTTTCAGCACCTTGCGTCCGATATCGGCGTTGTTGCCTTCCAGACGTACAACCACGGGCACTTTCACACCGACTTCCTCGACCGCACCGATAATACCCTCGGCAATCAGGTCACAACGCACGATACCGCCAAAGATGTTGACCAGCACCGCCTTTACACTCTGATCGGAAAGGATGATCTTGAACGCTTCGGTGACACGCTCCTTGGTGGCGCCACCGCCAACATCCAGGAAGTTGGCCGGGCTACCGCCGTGAAGCTGCACAATGTCCATGGTCCCCATGGCCAGGCCGGCACCATTGACCATGCAGCCGATGTTGCCATCCAGGGCCACATAATTCAGATCCCAAGCGGCTGCCTGCGCTTCGCGCTCGTCATCCTGAGAGGGATCATGCATGGCCTTGAGTTTCGGCTGCCGATAGAGGGCATTGCCGTCCAGGTTCAGCTTGGCATCCAGGCAATGCAGATCGCCCTCATCCGTGATCACCAGCGGGTTGATTTCCAGAAGCGCCAGATCCTGTTCCTGGAACAATTTTGCCAGACCCAGGAAGATCTTGGTGAACTGCTTGACCTGGGTGGCGTTCAGCCCCAGCTTGAAAGCCAGCTCCCGACCCTGGAAGGGCTGCGCGCCGACCAACGGGTCAATGGTTGCCTTGAGAATCTTTTCCGGCGTTTCTTC
>PWQG01000163.1 GCA_003556835.1 Gammaproteobacteria bacterium | reverse complement strand
CCCTACGCCATTGCCAACCAGCAGATTGAATATGTGGAAAGCCCGACTCATGTGCCATTTGGCGCTTGGCGCAGTGTGGCCCATTCACAGCACTCCTTCTTCCTGGAGTCTTTCATGGACGAACTGGCCTGGCGGGCCGGGCAGGATCCCTATCAGTTCCGCCTGAATCTGCTGGATGAAAAACCCCGCCACCAACGTGTGCTGCGAGAAGTGGCAAATGCTTCGGGCTGGGGCACGCCCCTGCCCGAAGGACATGCCCGTGGCATCGCCCTGCAGCAGAGCTTTGGCAGCATCACGGCACAGGTGGCGGAAGTTTCGCTGGATGACGAAGGCCGGGTTCGTGTCGAACGTGTCGATTGCAGCATCGACTGTGGCCGCGTGGTGCACCCGGACACGGCAGCATCACAGGTCGAAAGCGGCATCATCTACGGCCTGACCGCCGCACTGTACGGCGAAATCAGTATTGAACAGGGCCGGGTGGCACAAGGCAACTTCAACGACTACGAGATGCTGCGCCTGGCCGATTCACCCGAGATCAATGTGCTGCTGCTGGAGACCGAGGGCGTCAGCATGGGTGGCCTGGGAGAACCGGCGACGCCACCCATCGCCGCGGCGGTAAGCAATGCAGTTTATACGCTTACCGGCCAACGCATTCGGGAGCTGCCGTTGCAGCGTTACCGTTTCACCGAGCCACCGCGGGAACGTTCTGCCTGAGCCGTGGATCAACGGCCCAACCAGGCAATAAAAAGCGCAGCTTCCGGCCAGGGAAGCTGCGCTTTTTTGTATCCAGGCGGCAGCTGATCAGAGCTGCGAACGGAACGCCCGGCTCATGGAATCACTGCTCATCAGTTGCTTGAACTGCTCGAATTCCAGACCACCGGAATCATTGGTGTCCAGCATCATGAAAGGCAGGGCCAGGGACTCGCGGGCTCCTTCCGGCATCTCACTGAGTTCCACCTTGCCATCCATATTCCTGTCCATGAAGCCCATGGCAATGGACGCCAGATACTCGTCAGGATCAATCTCGTGATCTCCCGGCCTTGCCTCGGCATAACGGAAGGAAATGCCGCCGTAAAGCATCTCTTCCCAAGTCTGCTCACCAAAACGAACCGTGGCCTCGGGATCCGGATTGCTTATGTTGTGTGGCGAATTATCGTACACCGTACGATGGATCAACATGGTCCCGGCGGGCACCTCGATCGGCTCTTCGAATTGGAAATAACGCTGCCAGTTGAAGTCGTAATTCGGTACCGAAAGCACCAGCTCTTCCTCTCCATCGGGATAACGCACCGTGAAGCTGGAAGCACGTCCCCGGTAATGCGCGTGCGGGAACAGGCTGTAGACCACGGCATCACGCTGGAACTGGTAATAGGCGGCTTCCTCATGCTCGGGAGCCCCCGGCGGAATCTCGAGATTCAGGTCCACAATCGAGTAGTGCTGCAGCACATGCTCGGGCTCCTCATCCGCAAAATACAGACCGATACGGGTGGTGTCCGTGGTTTCCCGACCATAGGTCGTGTAATGCATCTGTGTATAGAAGGAAGAGTCGGCCGGAATGTAGACACCATTGCCTTCAGGATAGATATAGGTTTCATTGCCCGGCACAAAGGTCATCAGCTGCGGCTGGAACAGGATGGTCGAGGAATCGGCATCCTGTCCAATGGCCGTGCTCGGTCCAAAGGTGGCAATGGCATGGTGAACCACCTGCCGATCACCTGGAATGATCTGCACGGCAGAGATCCAGACACCTTCCTCGAGAGGATTGCGCACTTCGAAGTTCTGGTAATCAAGCACTCCGGTGGCCGGCACATCAAAGGTCGGCAATTCCACCACCAGATCCGGCTCACCCATGGCCCACTCGGTGCTGACCGGAGCCACATCTTCCAGCGGATCAGGCCCGTCACCGCGGGGTGCACCAGCATCAATCCAGTGCACCAGATCACGCATCTCCTGCTTGCTGAAGCTCATGTCATGTTCAAATGTGCCCACTTCCGGGTCGGCATGCCAGGGTGGCATCCGTCCGGTAAGCACGGTTTCACGAATCATCGGCGACCAGCCCTGGACAATCGAATGACCCGTCATGGCCCAGGGGCCAATACCGCCGGGCCGGTGACAGTCCGCACACTTCTGCGCCAGCATGGGCGCAATGGTTTCCGAGTAGGATATTTCCGCGTGCCGGTCCCGCTCCGCCAGGGCGGGCAGGTTGATCTGCTCGCCCAGGAACGAATCCGGCATACCACGCGAAGCAACACTGATTTCCTTCTCGGCCAGATACTCGGTCAGCACCGTGGCCACCAGATTCTCGCTCTGCCCGGGGACGTCGGCAACCGGACCACGGTAGAGCACACTCCAGCGGCGGGGTTCGAGCACCAGCACTTCACCGGCATAGGCCAGCTCCAGCGTCTCGCTCACCAATTGTGTGCGGTCATCCAGCACCGGGAAAGGAATGTCCCAGGCTTCGGCATCGGCCCGGATCGCGGCCCTGTCCTCCTCCGCGACCCCATTGATCAGGAACACTTCCAGATCGGGAAATTCCTCGCGCAAGGCTTTGAGTTCTTCCACCGAAGCGGCAACCACTTCGGAGTCATTACGATGGGCCATCAACACAATTGCGGATGCATAGTGGTGATAATGCAGATCGACAGCCCTACCGTCGTGGTCAATCAGCATGAAATTGCCCACCCGCTCGGGGCCGCTATTCGCGGTAGCGCCCGCCGTCAACAACAGCGCGGTGAGACCGGCCAGAAGGATCGGCACGGATTTCTTGAGACTGCTCATACGGTACTCCACGGAGTGTCAGCTGCAACGCAACATGAGTTGTGTTCAGACTACGACAAAAATACTGAATTGGTTCAGAAACAACTATCCAGCATAACTCAGGGCCCCGTCGACAGAAACTCGATGAATGGCGGATAGAATGCGTCGGGTGCCTCGAAAAACGGCACGTGGCCAACATTCTCGATCAGATGCAGCTCGGCGTCGGGTATATCCTCCACGGTCTGGCGCGCCTGGTCGCGATAATCCGGGCCATCCTCTGCTCCGCTGAGAAACAGCGTACGGGCCTGGACATGCGGCCGGTCATAGACCGTCGGGTCCTGATAGAGCCACTGGGAATTCAGCGCCAGCACCTGTGCCAGTCGTGGCCACTCCCCACTCAGGGTCCAGCCGTAGTTAATCTCGATGTAGCGCTCCCACTTCTCGTCCCAGGTGACAAAATACCGCTCGAAGTTACGCCGTACGGCCTCGTAGTCCCGGCTGTCACGGCGCCCGACATAGCTGTCGTCAAGCCGGGTCCAACCACGGTCCAGACGCCGATCGGTCAGGGCAATGGGGTTGACCAGCACCAGATGCGTGGCCACATCGGGATGGGAGAAGGCAAAGCGGGTGGCGATGGCGCCGCCCATGGAATGGCCGACGATGGCCGCCTGCTCCACACCCAATTCATCGAGTATCGCCCGGGTATTACTGACGTGATCATGCAGACTATAGGGCATGATCGGCTTGGACGATCGACCGAAACCGACCTGGTCAGGTGCTATGACCCGGAACCCCTCGGCTGTCAGCCGCTCCATGGTTTCCTCCCAGTATTCGCTATACCAGTTCATGCCATGCAGCAGTACCACTGTCCGCCCATTGGGGGAGCCAGTGGGGCGCGCATCCATGTACGCCATACGGATGTCGTTGCCATAGAGCTGCAAATCCAGAAACTGCACCGGATGGGGATAGGGAACATCTTCCAGATTGATACTGGTGGTGGTGAGATGCTCCGGCGCCTGACGCCGCTCCTGGGCCTGCAGCCCGCCGGCGGCCAGAGCCAGCCCGCAGCTGATCAGCATAAGTGTCCGAAACAGGGTGAGGGTACGGGACATGGGACCTTCCTCCAGAATCACGAGAACCGGACCGAAAACTGTCTCACAAAGGCATCTGGCTGGCAAATCGGGAGCCTCGGAAGTTCAGGCCTGCGCGGAAGGAACATGATAGTGCTCGCGGATGAATTCCCCGAGCATGCGGAACTCTTCCTGCCGGGTGCTGGCCTTGCGCCAGACCAGACCGATTTCACGGTAACTGCTGCTCTCCTGGAGCACGGTGCACAGCCTTGTGTTCTTCAGCAGGGGCGAACGGACCGCCATTTCCGGCAGGTAGGTGACGCCAAGATCGGCATCCACCATCTGCACCAGGGTGAGCAGGCTGGTGGCGGTGATGTGACTGACCTTGTCGGCATTCTTGATCCGGCAGGCGGACAGGGCATGGTCGCGCAGGCAATGCCCATCCTCCAACAGCAGAATGCTGTCACTGGGCAGCTCATCAACATCACCGTTTCCGGACCTCATCAGGCAACTGTCCTGCCGATGCGCCAGATAGAAATGGTCATCGAACAGCGGCATCTCCGCCACATTGCGCAATTCATAGGGCAAGGCGATCAGGATGACATCCAGCTCGCCGTCCATCAGGCGATCGTACACCCGGTCCGTGAGGTCCTCTTTCAGATACAGTTTCAGATCCGGGAAGTGCGAACGCAGTGCGGGCAGGACCTGCGGCAACAGAAACGGCGCAATGGTCGGAATCACGCCCATGTTCAGACGTCCGGTAAGCGGCGCCTGGTGGCTCTGCGCCAGATCGACGAGGTCTTCCAGGTCACGCAAGACAAGTCGTGCCTGCGCAGCCACTTCCCGCCCGAGACTGGTGATGGTCACATTCTTGTTGGTGCGGTCGACCAACTGGACATTGAGCTGGCTTTCCAGTTCACGGATGGCGACACTGAAAGCGGGTTGCGAAACGAAGCAGGCTTCCGCTGCCCGGCCAAAATGCCCGATTTGCTCCAGAGCCACGAAGTACCGCAACTGCTTGGTGGTTGGCAGGTGGTTCAAAGACGACTCCTCAGCCATTGATTCGTTATTGATATCGTTATGATCAATTTAATTCATTTTATCAATTCTGTCGAGATGACTATGATCGAGACCATGCAGCCGATTCATGATGACTCCTGCAAGGAAGGTAAAACGTATCCCTCTTGCCGGTTCGGACCCCAAACCCCGAACCGGCATTTTTTTGTTTTCCATGAACCGCGGCCGCACTGCTATACTCGATAGTACATTCCGCTCGGTATCATCACTGATGAAATCATTTCTGCAAAAAATCACTTTCCTGCTGGCACTCACTGGTCTGCCGGGCTTTGCTGCGGCTGACCTGTCTGAGTATTGGGATGGGATCTGGGCTGCGGAACAGGGAGAGTTCGTGGTACGGGTGATCCGTGAAGGCGATCGCTTCAGTGTATTCCCGGTAGCCCCGATGGGTGTGCCATGGACCTCCCAGGAGGGCTTCATCAGCGGCCAGTCCGCCACGGTCACTGCGCAGTTCCAGGGCGCCCGGGGAACCATCCTCATCCAGCTCACCGGTCCGGATTCGGCCATCGCCCGACCACTGGAATGCCAGCCGGACTACCACTTCGTCTGCACTCTGGCCCGCAATCAGCAGGCCACGTTTGTACGCAGCGAAATCGCGGACTGAGCCAGAGCACCGGGTCAAGGCCGACCCGGCTGCGGGGCGAACTGTCAGCCGATCTCAGTGGATGAACGGATCGCTTTGCCCACAATCCCGTATTCGATGGCTTCGTCCACCGTCATCCAGTAATCACGATCGGTATCCTTCGACACCCGTTCCAGGGATTGCCCGGTTTCATCGGCGATCAGGCGATTGATGCGCTCGCGGATTTTCAGGATCTGTTCGGCCTGGATCT
>PWQG01000277.1 GCA_003556835.1 Gammaproteobacteria bacterium | reverse complement strand
TTCAAGCGTAAGATAGTCGCTGCATGTAGTGAGCCCCAGGCGTCGGTTCCCAAGATCGCGATGGCCCATGGCCTGAATGCGAACATGGTGCATCGCTGGATCCGGCAGCTCGGATCGAAGAGCCTGCCTTCAAAGTCACCTGCATTTGTAGCATTGCCTATGACCGGTGCACCAGATCAGCCGTCATCGACACCGGCCAGGATAATTGACGCTGAGGCGATCCGCATCGAGATCCCGTTTCGCCAGCAGTCGGTCAGCGTCAGTTGGCCAGCTTCCCAAACAGATTGCTGCCTGGCATTTCTGCGCGAGCTATTGCAATGATTCGGATCGATCAGATCTGGCTGGCTACTGAGCCGCTGGATATGCGGGCCGGACCGGACACAGCACTGGCGCGAGTGGTTCAGGTTTTTGGTAGCGCCAGACCGCATTGTGCCTACCTGTTTGCCAACAAGCGCGCCAACCGGATGAAGGTTCTGATCCATGATGGCCTGGGCATCTGGTTGTGCGCCCGGCGCCTGAACCAGGGTAAATTCCACTGGGGTGAGCCCTGGCGCGGCACGCAACTTACGCTGAACGATGATCAGCTGCGGGCGCTGGTACAGGGCCTGCCCTGGCAGCGTATTGGCGTCAATGGCGTCATCAGTATCTTGTAAGCGAGGTCGCGCCTGTCCGGCATCAATGGCATAATCAGCCGCATGTCACGGCCCGACCTGAACAAGCTTGATCCAGAACAATTGCGATCCTTTGCCGCCTCGCTGCTTGAGCGCCTGAACGAACAGGGCGAGGCGTTGCTTGAGCGTGACGAGCATGTTCAGCGTATGGAGCAGCGCTGTCATTATCTGGAAACCCTGAACAACAAACTCACTGTTGAGATGAGTGTGCTCAAGCGTCACCGCTTCGGCAAGCACAGTGAACAGCTCAACGTACTGCAGCGCTCTCTGCTTGATGACATTATCGACGCTGACATCGCGGCCATTGAACTGGAGTTGGAAGCGGCTACTGCCGAGCCAGCACCACCGGTCAGCAAAAAACACCAACCCAAACGAATGGCGTTGCCAGCCCAGTTCCCTCGCACACTGATCGTGCACGAGCCTGACAGCACCCAATGCCAGTGTGGCTGTCAGCTCAAGCGCATCGGGGAGGACATCAGTGAGAAGCTCGACTACACCCCCGGCGAGTTCACCGTGGAGCGACACATCCGCGGCAAGTGGGCCTGCCAGAAGTGCGAGACACTGACACAGGCACCAGTGCCACCCCATGTGATCGACAAAGGCATTGCCACCACTGGCTTGCTGGCTCAGGTTCTGGTGGCCAAGTATGCAGACCATCTGCCGCTGTACCGCCAGGAACAGATCTTTGGTCGAGCCGGATTACCCATTGCCCGTTCTACGCTGGCTGAATGGGTTGGTCGCTGCGGCGTTGAACTGCAGCCGCTGGCTGATGCACTGCGCGCGACCATCCTGGAACAGCCGGTTGTGCATGCCGATGAGACACCAGTGCCCATGTTGTCACCGGGCAAGAAGAAAACGCACCGTGCTTACATCTGGGCATACTGTACGACACCCTTTGCCGATACCAGGGCTGTGGTCTACGACTTTACCCCCAGCCGTGCCGGCGAACATGCCCGCAACTTCCTGGGCGACTGGCACGGAAAACTGATCTGTGACGACTACAGCGGCTATAAGGCAGGCTTTGCCCAGCGCATTACTGAAATAGGCTGTATGGCCCATGCCCGGCGCAAGTTCTTCGATCTACACGCCGCTGACAAAAGCACACTGGCCGCGAGCGCCCTGGAGTACATCGGACGTCTTTACGAGATTGAACGTCAAGCCAAAGAGCTTGATAACGACCAGCGTCATCAGCTCAGACAGCGCAAAGCACGGCCATTGCTGGATGCCTTCCACGCCTGGTTGCTGGCACAGCGACAAAAAGTACCGGACGGCTCGGCAACGGCAAGGGCCATCGACTATAGCTTGAAACGCTGGAGCGCACTGACGCGTTATCTGGATGATGGCGCTGTGCCTATCGATAACAACTGGGTCGAGAACCAGATCAGACCATGGGCACTGGGTCGCTCGAACTGGCTGTTTGCCGGATCGCTGCGCAGTGGTCAGCGCGCAGCTGCGGTCATGAGCCTCATCCAATCAGCGCGTATCAACGGTCACGATCCGTATGCGTATCTGAAAGATGTGCTGTCCAGGCTGCCGACTCAAAAGGCAAGTCGCATCAATGAGCTATTGCCACACAACTGGAAGCCGGTAGCAGCTTGCAAGGTGTGATGGCCGGACGCTTACGGCCTTGCACACTGACAATGACCGCGGTCATAGTGACTCGGGCCATCCCTGGCGCTCGCTAACCTGCCGTTTTTTCAGGCACCTGGTCGATGAATCGCCGGCCTTGGATTAGCCTTCGGTGTATGGACTACTGCCGACTCTCCACACTACCCAATGACCGACGGTCTGGATGACTGGTGTGCTGGTTACGGAGCGAGACTCGATCGCGCCTGTGTACCCCAGTTCCCTTCCGCATCGCGAGTCACTATATAGAGTGATTCATAGGTCCCGATCGCTTCGCTGTTCCTGTCGAAGCGCTGAAACACGGTATTGATGTGTACCTTTCCCGAAGACACCAGAATGGGCTCCCGGCTCACCCACCGGGAATGATCCCAGCCGATGGCTGCCAGGTTGTCGAAGGTCGATTGTTGTGCAAACTCCTCCGCAGTCTGCCACACAGTCACTGAGCCGCTGGCAAATCGCACATGCGGGTAGTTCAGTGTATTGGCCCAGGCTTCCATGTCCCGACTGTTGAATGCATGCATGAATTCATCCAGGGCAGCCATCGCGCCGGCCACTGCCCGTGCGTGTTCATCAGTATCATCAGATGACGCGGACAGTATGGCTGGGCTGAACAGCAGGCAGCAGAGCAGCGAGCAGGTTTTGAGGTATGCTTTTGTCATTGGGTATCAACCTATGCATTCCATTATGTTTCCGATTGTAGGTATGGTCGAGTAACTGAATGCAGCATACGAAACTTGTGATCAGTCAGTCAGAAACCATTGCTTCGTACAGTTTCAGTTCAGTTTTTTCATAGTATACTGAAAATAGGTGTCCAAAGAAGAAGGAATAATCCGATGCTGAAATTGAATCGAGGGTTGTGCGGCCTGACCCTGATCCTGGCTTCATCCACCGCCATTGCCCAAGGACGGGCCGCAGCGCCAGACGGAGATGCTGGTGAAATACTGGCGACTCACGTCTGTCCCATCCATGGTTATATTCTGCATATCGCAAGACCGGCGGGCTATCCGCCTGGCGCCAGTGAGCGTGTGATTCAGGTGGAGAAAATGAATATGCATTTTCATGCCATCTGGAATGAGGTCTCTACACTGGTCGATAACCATCCGCCCAACAACATCGACTACCACCAGCTGCCTCAAAACCCTGGCGCGGATGGTGAGCGTTATTGTGTGCGCACCGGTCACATGATTCCCACGGACACCAATGTGTACCAGGTCAGCCTGGCTCATGCCAATAACTACAATGGCAGTACGTCAGTATTCGCTGATAACAATCTTGAGTTGGCGCCATTGATCAACGTGATTCAGAGTTACAACACCCATCGTGATCAGGGCGATCCACTTCCTCCTACCTGTAACTACGGTTGTCTCGATGACAGTGGGGCGATACCCAATGACCCGGATGATGGCTTCGATCCCGATAGCTATACCTCGGCCGAAGGCGTACAGGAGCAGTGGGACTTCCTGAATCCGGATGATGACGATGAGGGTGGCAACACGTTCGGTGGCACCGTGAGACCGGGTGTGGATGCTCGTATCGAGCGGGCACGTAGTGAAGAGCCAGCTCCGGCACCGGGTGGCGTCACGCCCGTGCGGCCACAGACACGGGAGCTGCAGATTCAGCGTCAGCGTGAGCGCTGAGGCAATCAGCTCCAGACACGTTACCGGGCTGCTTCACGACCAGAACAACCTGTCAGGTAACCAGGAGTTCTTGCAGGCTGTGGGCGCATTAGCGTCGCCCATGGCCTGGCCCTCAGGCGGTGTTTCCGGTCTAACTATGGACTCTTTTGAGCATCTCTCCTGCAGCCTTGCCTGGCAATTCCTTATATCAGTCCATGGGCAAAGAACATCCAAAGCGCCATGCCTATCATCATCAGGTTTTCGGTAAGCGATACGAATCCCAGTGGTACGTTGCTCGAACCACCCACACAGGCACACTTGAGTTCCCGGCGGTCGATGTAGACGGCTTTGAATACCGATATCGCGCCTATCGTTCCGATGAAAAAAGCTACGGGTACGGACAGCCAGTTAAGAATCCCGCCTACCATCAGAACCCCGGCGAGACCTTCTGCAAAGGGATATACATAGCCGTAGGGTACCCAGCGTTGAGCCAGCAGGTCGTAATTGAGAAACATGGTGGAGAATGCTTCTATATCCTGCAGTTTGAGCAGCGCGAGTGCCACCATTGACAGGGCAATGAACCACTCCACCGCCTGCACGGATATTGCGCTGCCCAGCATGGAATGACTCAGTACCAGGGCGGTCAGTGCGGTCATGGAAAATAGCGCTATCACAGGTCGATAGGTCGGTTTGTCAGGGTCCTGAACCGGCTTGTCCAAATGCTTGCGGACCTCCTCGTAGCCACCGATGCGTTCGCCCGAGATGAATGCCTGGGGCGTAGTGTCCACATCATGCTCGCTTTTGAACGCATCGATCTCTTCCCGGGAGCCAAGATGCTTGTCCTCCACCTGATACCCGGAGCGTTCCAGCAGATCCAGCGTTTTCAGCCCAAAGGGACAGGTGTGGTCCTTGGTCATCATGCGATAGAGCGTGGCCTTTCTTTGGCTTGTTGCCATGGGTATACCTCATTTGCCTACGGGTTGATCTGGTGGTTGGACTTGAGCAGATCTCTGATTTCAGCAAGCAACTTCTCTTCAGCCGAGGGCGCGGTCGGTGGTGCAGGCACTACCGGGACCGGCGGCGGATTGCGTTTTAGCCGGTTGATGAATCTGATCGCAATGAAGATGACAAAAGCGATGATGGCAAAATCGATCACTGTCTGCATGAAACGGCCATAAGAGATGACAACGGCGGGAGCTTCGTTGCCTATCGCTTCGCGCACCGTAATGGCCAGCTCGGAAAAATCGACACCACCCACCAATACACCGAGGGGTGGCATCACCACATCAGCCACGAATGATGACACGATGCGGCCGAAAGCAGTGCCAATGATGACACCCACCGCCATATCGATGACATTACCTTTTACTGCGAACTCCTTGAACTCGAGCATCATATTCTTCACATCAATGGTCCTCACAGATATTTATTTAACTGGCTCTTGGCGCATTGCGCAATGTTGCCCGAAAGCAGGAATGATTGAAAATAGCCCCTTGGTCAAGGCGTTGTCCAGTTTGTTGATTGTCGAATGAGATCTGTCTTTTCAATCCCCTGCCGGGCTCAGGCGGGGCGCCGCAGATTCCTGTTCATCAGGATAATGAAACAAGCACGGACAGCATGACGGTTCGACCGACAGCGCATAAGCTCGCTCCCAAAAAGTGTGATGCAGTTCACGCTATGGTGGTGCGGCAGGCATTGGCTTGCTTGGCACCGCTGGTAATTTGCCATCGCTGAATGTACCTTCTGGAACACCGACGCGTTCCGGAACTTCTGGTAGTGTGTGTTCGGTAGGAACATGGAACGTTCAATCTTCAAGTAAGGAGGCTGTATGCACCACAGGAAATTGCTGTGTCTGGCGATCAGTGCAACTGTGTTGGCCACGGGTGCCCACGCTCAACAATCCATCATCGAGGAGGTCACGGTCACGGCACAAAAACGCGAGCAGAACATGCAGGACGTTTCTGTTGCGGTCAGTGCCTTTTCCGGTGATGCCATTGACCGGATGGGTTTCGAAGAAGGCCTGGATATCACCCAGCAGGTCCCCAACATGAGCTTCTTCGCCATTTTCGGTGAAGCCTCGAGTCCTTCCATCAGCCTGCGCGGCGTCAGCCTGGTCAATTTTTCTGACTCCTGGGAGTCGCCCGTATCGATCTATGTCGATGATGTGTATCGGGGCAACCCGGCAGGTTCTGCCATTCAGTTGTTTGACCTGGAACGGGTGGAAGTCCTGCGTGGTCCGCAGGGTACCATTTACGGTCGCAACACGACCGGCGGGCTGGTGCACTATGTATCACGCAAACCCACGGAAACGTTCGAAGGGCGCGTCAGTGCCAGTTTTGGCAGCTACGGTGAGCAGATATACCAGGGGGTGCTGAGCGGTCCACTGTCTGATTCGGTACGGGGGCGTCTGGCCCTGAAGCGGAGCCTGGATGACGGCTGGCAGACCAATGTGCTGGATCGCCAGAAACTGAATGACACGGATCACCTGGGTTACCGTGGGCAGCTCGAATTCGACATCGGACAGGACAGCACGCTGCTTCTCAGTGCCCACGGGAGTCAGGCCGACCAGGCCACGGTCGGCTTTGCGCATATGGGATACCTGGACCCAGATGACCTTTCTCGAACCTGTTCTGTTTCGCGTATACAGAGCGGACAATGCAGTAGTAATACCTTCGGGTTCACCGGAGATGATGCTGTAGAGGGGAAGTACGGTCCGGAGCACGTGGCGTCCAGCGCCAGCGGTGGGCTGGCGACGGAAATTGACACATTCGGGCTTTCCGCACGCTTCGAAGTGCCTTTGAGTGACAATGTTGTACTCACCTCGATCACGGCCTACGAGGCCCTGGAAAAGTTTCTCCAGGATGATGGCGACGGGACCGAGGTCATCTGGTTTGATGAGCAGTATAGTGTGGATGCAGCCCAATACACTCAGGAGATCCGCCTCAATGGCAGTACGCTCGACAGCAACTGGGTGGCGGGCCTGTATTATTATGATGATAGTCGCGACCTGATCACCCAGGCCCCGACCACAGCAGATGCGGAAGCGTTCGGGGGGTTCTTTCACGAGGAGTTTGTCGATCTCGAGACACAATCCTGGGCGGTCTTCGGTCAATACGAATGGGATTTTGCACCGCAATTGACCGGTATAGTGGGGGCAAGATATACCCGTGAGGACCGCGACTTTGAGCAGCGCTCTCCAGTGAGCTTCTATTCCCCTCCTGTCGAGGGTGCAGGTGACCTGTCCGAGAATGCGCTCACCGGGCGTATCGGTCTCGATTGGCGGCCCATGCCCGGCACCCTTGTCTATGGCAATATCTCAACCGGTTTCAAGAGCGGTGGTTTCTCGGGTAGCTATAATGCTTCGCAAGCGGCATTGGCGCCGGTCACGTCAGAAGATGTGATCAATTACGAACTGGGCGTGAAGACGGCCTGGGCCGATGGGCGATATCGTCTGAATGCATCCGCCTACCGTTATGATATCGAGGACTTTCAGGCGCAGGTGTTCCAGACCGTTGAAACCGGAAGTATCATCACCAATGCTGGCGATGTTCGCGGTATCGGTGTGGAGCTCGAATTGACCGCGCAGCTTAGCGATAATTTCGAGCTCATTGGCGGGCTGGGCGTGCTGGACACCGAATTCAGCTCGGACCAGGTTTTTGATGTTGCAGGTGATTTCTATACGCTGGAGGGTAACGAATTGCCGTCTGCTCCGGGCGTGAACGCTAATATGGTGGCTCGCTATTATGTAGGACTGGGTGAATACGGGGAGCTGGCATTTCAGGCTGACTATACCTGGCAGGATGATCACTACTTGCAGATCGAGAACGATCCGTATTCCTACCATGACAGCTATGGCCTGGGTAATGCGAAGGTCAGTTGGCACTCTATCACCGGTGCCTACACCATTGAGGCGTTCGTGAATAACCTTACTGATGAACAGTACTTCACCTATCAGAACACCTTGGGCGAAGACTGGGGTTATGGCGTATGGGGCAAGCCCAGAACCTACGGAGCGAAGTTCACCTGGAATTTGCAATAACGAACTCGCGGAGTGATCGACAGTTCAGTTTCTGTTGATGCTGCCAGCGGGCGGGGTTTGCTCAGCCTGCGATTGCGGGTGCCAGCCAGAGCCAGGCTGGGATGATGGCGAACGCAAACAGGGATTGTGCACTGATGATGTTGGCCATCATGGGTGCGTTACCGCCCAGTTGTCGTGCCAGGATGAAGGCGGAAGAGGCAGTGGGCAGGCAGGCGATCAACAACAGTATTGCAGTTTCTTCCTGCCCGAGCCCGGCCAGCACGGATAGCGACAGTATGGTGGTCGGCAATATCAGGAACTTGAACATACTTGCATACAGGATGCTTCTCCACTCCTGACCTGCGCTTCCCAATTGGAGGCTGGCGCCCACGGCCAGCAAACCCAGGGGGAGAGCGGCAGCCCCGATCTGGGCAAGCAGCTCCGCCGACCAGCCGGGCAGCCCGATCCGACTGAGATTGAGCAGCACCCCTATGATGCAGGCGACAATCAGCGGATTGCGAAACACGTTGTAGAGCACCTGCCTGGGGTTCAGGCTCTGTTCCGGATCGCCCAGGGTGAAACACAGCACGGACAGCAGATTGACCAGCGGAATCATGATGGCCAGGGCAATGGCTGCAATGACCAGCCCGCTTTCCCCGAACAGGGCACTGGCGATTGCCAGGCCGATGTAGGTATTGAACCGTATACCTCCCTGGAAAATCGAAGTGAAGTCTGCATGGCCATCACTGATCCGGTTTCGCAGCAACCACATCAGAGTGCTTACCGCCAGCAATGACAACAGAATCACCGGCAAATACCATTCGATGCGTGCGTCACTGAAATCGGCCAAAGCCAGGCGGTGTATCAATAATGCGGGGAAGGCTACGAAATAAGTGAGACGCTCGATTCCCGGCCAATATTGCTCCCCGGGAATATCCACCCTGCGCAATATCGCTCCGACGACTATCAGAAGAAATACGGGTCCCAGGGCATTGGCAATCATGTGAAACGACTCGAATCGGTGGAAAGCGGTTCTTGATGCATATGTGCCTTGTCTCCCGTTAACAGGCTGGCAGGCAAGGTAGGCGAAATTCCAGAACAACCGAGTGTAGCAGGTCCGCATCCGGATGAGGATCGTAAGACCACGATCATCAATCAATAAAAACAGGTGTGCTCATGATTTCCCACGCACAAAAGCTTTGTGTCCTCGCGGGTCGCGTTCTGCTGGGACTGTATTTTCTGCTCCCCGGACTGATGAAGTTCACTGATTATGGGACCCACGTGGAATATATGGCTTCCCACAGTATGATCCTGATTCCCTTTTTCCTGATACTCAGTGGCGTCATGCAGGTGGGCGGGGCCCTCGCCCTGTTTGCAGGCTATCGTGTCCCGTTGGTGGCTTTTATGCTGGCGGGGCTCACGCTGGTGATCAGTCTGGTCCTGCACGACTTCTGGACCATGGAAGAAGGTTTGCAGCGCTCACATGAGACCCAGAATTTCTTCAAAAACATGGGCATCATGGCCGGGCTTCTGGTGTTGAGTGGAACGGGTGCCGGTGCTTTCAGTCTGGATGCACGTCGCAACCAAGTCTGACCCTGCCTCCCGGGCGGCAGCGCTCAATCAACGCGGATGTGCAGGCCGTTGGAGAAATCGTCCCTCCCGAGCTGACCGCTGAAGAAGGTATTGAACGAAAGGCTGATGCGCTCCACATCGTGCTCCAGTGCGTGTGTGCCGTGCTTGACGTGAGAGGGAAACAGGATCAGATCGCCTACCCCGGTGGGGAAAAAGTAGCTGTGGGTGCTGAAATAGGTTTCCTCCTTGCGGGGCAGTTCGTACCACTGATGATCTTCGTTGCGGTAGAAGGTGATGCCGTCGCCCGGCCCGAGGTTGATGTACAGCACACCGCTGACCACACTGTTCGGATGTGTGTGGATGTGGTGAGATTCACCGCGTCGGGTCCGGGTCAGCCAGGATTGGGTGATTGCCAACTCCACCTCGGTGGCCGGATTGAAGGTGATCCGGAGATAGTGATCGAGGTGCAGTTGAATCGCATTCCGCAACGCTGAGAGGGGCGGCGCCTGGAGCACCTGCTTGTTGCGCGAGGATTGATTCGAAATGGCCGGGGTCGGATCCTGGATTTGCTGTTGGAAATACCTTGTTTCTGCTTCAGTGAACGACCGCTCCAGTGAGGCCTTGTATACCGGCAAGGCAAACAGATGTGCCATCTGGTGCTTCATCTCGTGTTCCCCATCGTAATAGCACTGATACAATTCCGGCATTCATGCTACTGCATTGATGAAGGAAAATCATGGATCCTCTCGCGCATACCCTTTTGGGGGCCACACTGGCGGAAGCCGGGCTGAAGAAAACCACCCGATACGCGACTGCGGTGCTGCTGATTGGTGTGAACCTTCCCGATATAGACGGCGTGGCCCAACTATGGGGTAGTGACATATCCCTGCTGCTGCGGCGTGGTTGGACGCATGGCCTGCTGGCTCTGCTGATCCTGCCCCTGCTGCTGACCGCAGTGGTCTGGGCATGGCATCGCTGGCGGAGCAGGCCGCGGTCCGATGCCCCTGCCTTCCGTCCGCGCCGGGTGCTGTTGCTGGCCTGCCTGGCGGTCTGGTCCCACCCGTTGCTTGACTGGCTCAATACCTATGGCGTCCGCCTGCTGATGCCCTTTGATGATCGCTGGTTCTATGGCGATACGCTGTTCATCATCGATCCCTGGTTCTGGCTATTGGCCTCTGCGGCAGTGGTGTTGGCGCGCTCCGAGGGTCGTTCCGCGTGCGCCGCATGGATTGTGCTGGGTCTGGTCACGAGTCTGTTGCTCGTGCTGACGGATGCCGTACCAGTGGTGGTACAGGTGATCTGGTTCACCGCTCTGCTGCTCATAATCATTTTGCGTGTCCTTCGCTTGCCACAATCGCTCATCCAGCAATTGGCACGGGCCGGCTTTGCTGGGCTGGTTCTTTATGTCTGTGCAGCATACGGCCTGGCCCGTCTTGCCGAATCACTTGTCCTGGAGGGGCAGGCCGTGCCGCTGGAAGTGCAAGCCAATCCCGTACCTGCGTTACCACATCAGCATCGTCTGGTAATGAAATATCCGGATCACTATCGGGTGGTGATGCCTGATGGCGAGAGTTTTGACGTGCAGCGTGAGAAAGCCGATGAGGTGGTCCTTGCGGCCATGGCCGATCCATCAGTCAGGGGATTCATGGATTGGGTTCGGTATCTGTACTGGGACGTAGAGGAGCGGGGCGATCACTGGCGAGTCCAATTCAGGGACCTGCGTTACCTCAATCCCGGCGAAGCGCCACGAGGTATCGGTGCGGCGGTGGTCATTGTGCCGAAAACCGGTCCTTGAGACAGCCCACGAGGACCACGCTTCAGATCGGGAGGGCGATGCTTCAGGAGTGAACGCCCAACCTGGGGAAGAAATTGCTTCGATGGTTCCAGAATCGTAGTGGAACTAATAGCGATTTCTGGACTGACCACATTTCCAGCAAACCCCGAATTGTGCTTCGATGACTTCGCCACACTGTTGGCACGTCCAGCGCCTGTCTTCGTGGCTCGGACTTGATCCGAGGAATTCCTTGATCAATCGGCTGGCAACCGCTTCGTCACGATCCTCGACCACATGCAGCTCGACCCAGGTGTCAACAGGTGCCAGCTCCCCTGCTGCGCCAAGCAGGCCTTCGCCGTGAACGCGGGTGCTGATGCCGCGTTCTGCCAACATGTCTTTCAGGATGTGCACCATACTGGCGTTGGGCGCGGTGTACACTCGTTTCATGGATTCTCCTGCAAATGTACTTCTCGTTTATGAATAGTGGTGGTAATCTCGAGATAGGTGATCATGCTCAAAAATGAATGCGTTCATTTTTCCAGCCACCGCGGCGCCTGAGTCAGCAGTCCAGACGCTGCCCGAATCGATAACAGCAAGAACAGTAACAGGGTAACGTATTTGGAGGTAATCATGATTCAGTGTCTTTTGGCCACTGTCGGGAAGCTGATGCAGCTCAGGCTGTCCATGCTGTCCGGACTGTTGCTTGTGGCGCTTGCTTTTACCAGCACAGCTGCTGCTTCGGAGCGTGTTGGCGATTTTGCCTTGCTGGATCAGCATGGCATTTATCACAACATGAGTTGGTATGATAACAACGAAGCCGTGGCGCTTTTTGTCCAGGTCAATCAGGACGAGCACAGCCGCGCGGCGATGGCCCGTTACCTGGAATCAGCGTCCGGCCATGCCGGGGATCGTGTTGTATTCAAGATGATCAATCCGCTGGGACAATCGCGTGAAGCTGTGATCCGGGAAATGGAGCGCTTTGGTGATGTGGACATGCCGGTGCTCATCGACGATGCACAGTTGATCTCGGAAGCGCTGGATATCCAGCGATCCGGTGAGGTGCTGCTGTACGATCCGTCGAGTTTCCGGGTTCTGTACCGCGGCGTGCCGGGAGATGACATGGAGCAGGCTCTGGCGCAGGTGCTCAGTGGAAGCGACGTCAATGTCGCAGAGGCACGCTCGCAGGGTGCGCCCATCGTGTATGCCGCCAGGGACCGTCACATGGCGGATGGCATCAGCTACAGCGAGGATATCGCACCGATCCTGATCCAGCATTGCGCGGATTGTCATCGCGATGGCGGTATTGCACCTTTTGCTCTGGACAGTCACTCCATGGCCCAGGGATGGTCGCCGATGATTCGCGAGGTCCTGATGACCAAGCGTATGCCTCCGGCCCAGGTTGATCCGCATATCGGTCAGTTCTCCAATGACTATATTGTACCGGACGAGGATCAGCAGAAACTACTGCACTGGATTGCGATGGGTTCACCGCAGGACGGTGACGTGGATCCCCTGGCCACCATCGAATGGCCGACCACCGAGTGGGCCTTTGGTGAACCGGACCTGATCATTGACATTCCGCCGCAGGAAATTCCTGCCACCGGCGTGCTGGACTACATCAACATTGTGGTGCCTATCGAGGGACTGACCGAGGATCGCTGGCTGCAGGCCAGTCAGTATCTGCCGGGTGATCGCACGGTTCTGCACCATACACTGAATGCGCTGTTGTTGCCTGGAGAGGCACCGCGACCCGGTCTGATCGGTTCCTTCAGCCACCCGGATCAACCATATATCACCCCCTATATCCCGGGCGCGGAACCGTATATTGAAGATCCGGATACCGGTGGTCTGTTGCGGGCTGGCACAATGCTGGCGCTGAACATGCACTACACCACGACCGGTCGCGCCACTGTTGATGAAGGTCGAATCGGACTCTGGTTCTATCCTGAGGGCGAGGAGCCGTCACAGCGTAAACTGGGCGAATGTGCCTGCATTTTTGCCAATGAGTGGACCGACATTCCTCCGCATGATCCTGATTTTGCACAGGTCAAATCGGTCACTGTCGGCTATGATGCCTATCTGACCGGCTTCCACCCGCATATGCATTTCCGGGGCAAGAGCATGCGCTTTGATGCGCATTATCCCGATGGCGAGGTTGAGCCGCTGTTGAACATTGCCCGTTACAACTATGACTGGCAAGTGGAATACAAACTGGTCAAGCCCAAGTTTGTCCCCGCCGGTACCGAAATCGTGGTGACCGGTGTGTTCGATAATTCAGAGCAGAACCCCGCGAACCCGGATCCAGATCGCCAGGTTCCATGGGGCGAGCAGAGCTGGGACGAGATGTTCTTTGGGCAGGTGTACTGGAAGGCTGCTGATCCGGCCGTTCTGGAAGAGCTGAGACAGCGCGCGGATGAACGTGCCGCAGCGCGCCGTGCTCAGGCCCAGGCATCCGCAGGACTGTAATGGAGTGAACTACTGGAGGGCTGCATGAAGGTGCGGTCCTCCAACTCCTCAGTTGCAGTGCGGTTGCTGGATATCAATCGATACTTGCTGCAAGAGCCTCACAAAAAAGCCGGTTCGCGACAATGCGAACCGGCTTTTTTGTATCTGTCTGCTGCCTCCAGGCTTGGGGCAGCAGATCCTGATAGCAGTCTGACCCGTTACGGCATGTAACGAGGCTCGTATCGCTTTAGTCCACCGACCGGGCCGACCTCAGCGCCGTAGATGTTGCCGAAGCGATCAACGGTAACGCCCTCTGCCGTGCAGGTGCCGGTGCAGTTCGGGATCGGATCCGGGATCAGGTAGTGAACCTCACCGGTTTCCGCGCTGCCAATACGGATACCGCGCTTCCAGTCGGGGCGATGCTGCGTGGAGCCCAGTGAGTTGGACTCGGAATCTGCTGCATACAGGGTATCGTTTTCGTCGATGTACAGACCGCTGATGCGGCTGAACTGGTACCAGATGTCCAGCAGTTCACCATCGGTGCTGAGGATCTGGATACGATCATTGCTACGGTCAGCCACGAACAATCGATCCTGGCTGTCGAATGCCAGCGCGTGGGGCTGCATGAACTGGCCAGGCTCGGTGCCGAATTCGCCAAAATGGGTGACGTATTCACCTTCGGGGTTGAATTTCAGGATGCGGCCGGGAGAGCCTTCAGCGTTGGAGTGGCCTTCTCCCACATAAATGTAGTCGTCCGGGCCGACGATCACATCGTTCGGCTGGAAGAAATAGCCAGGTTCACGCGCGCCGCCGGGCTCGCCCAGTGACATCAGGTGTTCGCCTTCCGGGCTGAATTTGTGCACCTGGTGGCCCTTGATTTCATCCGGTTCCGGTTGATCGCCGGAATGGTTGTCGCGGGCATCAGTGACCCAGACATTACCGTCATTGTCGACATGGATACCATGCGGCCAGGTGATCAGACCTGCGCCGAAACTGCGCACCATCTCACCATCGCGATCGAAGAGCATGATCGGGTCTACATCGTCATTGATGACGCAGGCATTGATATTTGCGCCACAACGCTCGGCGACCCAGACATGCTCACCGTCGGGAGCAATGTGAACTGCACTGGTGGAGCCCCATTCACGACCGGATGGCATTTGCGCCCAGCCTTCCACGGTGACATAAGGATTGGGCAATCCATTCGTTGGTGGGTAGTCAGGGTCGCTGTAGTCACCCTGGGCGTTCGCGATCATCGGCATTGCAGCCACGGCTGCAAATGTGATCAATGCAGATTTAACGGGATTCTTGTAATTGGACATTGTCAAAAAACTCTCCATTTTGTAATGGTTTGGCCGACCAGCATAAACCACCCTAGCGGCTAACTCAATTGATTCTCGCGGTTCGGGATCGCTTCCAGGGTGTCGGTTTGTGGCAAGCTGTTACTGTTGTTGCCGACGCCAGATTCGGGCCGGATCCAGCGTATCGCTGTACAGCAGATTCGCGTCAAAATTCATCCGATCCAGTCCGAAGACTTCATAGAGCGCTTCCAGGCTGGCAAAGTCTTCGCCTGTATTCAGGTGACCGTCCAGTTCCCGGAGCAGATCGGGATCAGTGGCTACCTGGGCGCTGTGCATGACTCCGGCATCTCGTGTACCGGTTATCAGCACGAGCTGATTGCCGTTGGCGGCCGGAAATGTGGCGAGCAGGCCTATGTCCCTGAAAGCCTGGCCCTGGTCTGGTAGGCCGGCATCGCTGGTGTAGAATCTCTGGCTGCGACGATCATACAGTTCGTCGTAGCTGCGACCCAGCTGCAGGCCGGAGGCGGCAAAATACAGGTTGTTGAGCTTGTCGAGTGCGCTGATGTAGCCGATATAGATGATGTGGTTGTTGCGCAGGTCCGATGTGCTAAGGCGGGACATCATGGTCACATGCATGCGTTTTCCCGTAGCGCGGAGCAGCGGCGCGATATGGGTAAGGGCGTAGGCGCTGCCCTCAGGCATATAGGTCATGTCCAGGTCGCGGTAGCGTTCAATGCTTTCGCTGTCGCGCATGAACCGCTCCGTGAGGTCGTCGCGCGAGTTGATGTCGAACTCCCGCACCATCCGCTCGACCCGACCAAACTCATCAAGCTCCCCAAATATGTAGTAATCGCCCATGACAATAAGCACGGGCAGGTCGTCCGCGAAGATCGGTTGCCACATGGGATGGTCGGCCAGGATTTCCAGGCTGTCGGGCTGCTCCCGAGGATTGTTGAGAAGTAACAGGGCATTCAGCAGCAGGGCGGCGATAAGGAGGATAGACAGAGCGGCCGCCATGGTTGCCAGCCTAGTCGCCTTCTCCGGGCGAGGTTTGAGAGCCTCTGGCGCACTCTCGGGTGCCACTTCTGCTCCGGTCTGCTGCACAGCAATCGTATATTGCCCCTTGGGTATGACCAGCTTGCATTCTGCGTTCGGGGCATGGTTTTCATAATAACTGTGTAGCCTTTTGCGCAACTGGTGCATGTACACCCGGACCACGGAATCCTTGCCGACGTCAAAATCGCTACCCCGGCCGAGCACATCAATCGCCAGTTCGACTTCCTTGGGTTGACGGTTCTCCCGTGCGGCCTGAAGCAGGTGGTCGAGTAGTTGCTCGTATACACGCGAGCGACCGAGCGCGCCACTTCCGACGATGGCGTCACGTTGAGCCTGTAGCTCAGGCTCCGTAAATACCGATGACGGCGTTCGGAGCGTACTGCTTGTTGCTTGCGGGTTGCCGGTCATGTCGAGTGAGCGATTTCTGTGGGAAATCCCGATTCTACAGCAATCGACATGGAATTGATCAGAGCTTTCTTAACGTAAGCGTTAACGTTCTGCAAACCGTTTCGCAACAGTCCCGATGTTGCCTTGGCGATCATATCGTAGCAGAGTGGGCTGCCTGGCGTCGGGCATCGCCCTCAGACCCACTATCCACAATCCAACAGAATCTGGAGTGACAACTGATGAACAACCACCCAGGGCATATGTGTCCACGCGCCGCCATACCTCAGATCGCACTGGTGCTGACCTTGCTTCTGGCCCTGGCTGCCTGTAATGGTGAATCCGGTATGCCGGAAGAGCCTCGGCCGCTGGACAACCCTGCCGTGTTCCGCTCCCATGATCTGCCGTTACGTTCTCATGTGGCCGA
The DNA here is from genome assembly GCA_003556835.1 of Gammaproteobacteria bacterium. Lineage (GTDB taxonomy): Bacteria > Pseudomonadota > Gammaproteobacteria > Pseudomonadales > Pseudohongiellaceae > PWQG01. The sequence goes on along the minus strand of PWQG01000277.1, from coordinate 3,668 downwards.
TATTGTTCTGCAGCCCGGTGACCGCACGGAGGTCAAGGTTGTGCTCGAACAGGACCAGGTGCTGCTGTTTCAGTGGATGAGCAATGGTGTGCCGGTGTATTCGGATTTTCATGGGCATGATCCGGATGATGATTCCTTCTGGCTGCGCTACCGTGAGCAGGACGCCGCCATCAGTTCTTACGGAAGCCTGGTGGCTCCGGTGGACGGAGAGCATGGTTGGTACTACCGCAATGACAGCGCTCGCGAAGCTGTCATCAATTTGCGTGTCAGCGGCTATTTCACTGATGTGGTGGACTACGGTATTTTTGATTCGCCGGAAGCGGCGGATTGATGCGTCAGATGACCAATATCCACGCTGGATGCCCTGTCCCCTGGCGCTTGTTTCGCGCACAATGTAGCGCGCAAGCGCTAATGGAAAAGCCGTGTCCACTGCGGTATCCTTGCCGGCCCGTCAGTCGGCTGCGGGTCGAAGCCGGTGCCGTTGATAGAATTTGATCAATCGCAACAAGCGTGCGTAGTAACTACTTATACTGCATTGCGTAGTTGATTCCGTGTCCGCTCCTGGGATAGAGCTGGCATTCAAGACTGGATGGTCAGGGCGCCTGCAAGCAGGTTGACCATCTTCATCGTTCAGGACTGCAGGAGGTCGAGAAACGTGAATGAATTGTTATTGCAGTTTGCGGAGTGGCTGTACGCCACGGGTGGAAGCCGGGGGATTCATGAGTCCTTCTATCTCTACAACTGGATCGAAACCACCCACGTCCTGACCCTGGCGGTCTTTCTGGGCATGCTGTTTTTTATCGATATGCGCATGCTCGGCTATGCCATGACCAATGTGCCGGCGTCCCGAATCGCTGACCGACTCAATATTCCCATGCTCATCGGGTTTGCCGTGATGATCATCACCGGCCTGCTGCTGTATTACGCCGTACCGGACCGGACCACGCAGAGCATCTGGTTCCGTATCAAGATGGTGTTGTTGATTGCCGCCGGCATCAATGCCTGGCTGTTCCACAAGCGCATGAAGGAGTCGGTGTCCACCTGGGATACAGATCGCAAGCCGCCTTCCCGTATCCGTCGCGGTGCGGCGATATCCCTGGTTCTCTGGGCAGGCGTGGTCATCACCGGTAGGCTCATTGCCTATGACTGGTACGACTGTTATCGCGAGATGCCGGCCCTGTTGAACTGGGCCGCCGGATGTGTGGACTGATTACCCGCTGGCGCGGCTGCCTTGGCAGGGATCATGGGGCAGCTGGCAAATGTGAACAACAGCCGGCTTGATTGTCGGCACAGCAAAAGTTGAGGAATTCCTGATGGATCTGTATTCATTGTTTGAATGGTTTGAGAGTTCATGGCTGGGCTACATCGGGTCCAACTATGGCTCTGTGTACGCATTGTTTGGTCAGTCCATTCACCTGATGGCCCTGGCGGTGCTCGGGGGTTCGGTGCTGGTAACTGATCTGCGGTTGCTGAATGTCATCCTGCGTGATGTGCCAGCGGAAACCGTGGTGGAAAATGCGCACAAATTCTTCAAGATCGGTCTGATTGTCATTGTGGCTACCGGAGTGTTCATGGCTGCCGCGATTGCCCTGCGCATGTATGGGAATCTGTTCTTCTGGTCGAAGATGGTTTCCTTGCTGGTGGGGGTCATATTTGTTTTTGCCATCAAGATGCCGCTGCTGCGAAGGAGCAATTATGGGGCTGACAAGGTCTGGGTGACCCGACTGGTTGCAGTGGCTTCCCTCTGCATCTGGTTTACGGTTGCCGCCACTGGGCGCTGGATCGGTTTTTCCGGTTGATCAGGTCGCTGGCAAATAGAGTTGTTGCTGAGGAGATTGAAAAATGAATGATGCAAAAAGTGGAAGCAGAGCGGTCGAAGCGTTCAAAGAGTTGAATGGTCTGGAAAAGGTCGCTGTGGGCACTTCCGGTGCCGTCATCCTGGCATTCGTTGTATTCTGGGCCTTCCAGGTTCGCTCGGTGATAGAGCTGTTGCAATTGGCCTATGGCTGACAGGAAAAAATGTGTCAGCATTGAAACAAAACGGGCCGCCCTGCTGACAGGGCGGCCCGTTTTATTTTCCAGCTTAGAAAATGCCGAATTCCATGAAGAAATAGGCATCCCACCAAAGTTCGCGAAGCAGGCGATCCAGAGCGTCTGACAGGGCCGTGTCCAGGTCCCTGCCCTCGGTTTCCACGCGGCTGAACAGGACGCTGTTCCACGCAGTGCGGCCGCCAATGGACAGGCTCGCATCCACCCGCAGCAGTACCTGATAACCTGCGTCGGTGGATTCGATGGCAAATTCGAGGATGTCGCCACTGAATACCGCATTGCCTGCATCATCGGCGGCCATTTCGGCTCCAGCGGCCCGGAAGCCCTGGGAGAAAGTCGTATGCATCAGCTCTGATACGGTCACATCCAGGGTCAGGCTGCCATCATCCAGGCGCAATTGCCTGCCGCTGAACGTTTCGCGTTGATCGCCGAAGCTGCCGAGACTGAGAGGGCCGTCGCTCATCATGCCCATGTCCCGTGGGACACTGGCATCGTATTGGTAATCGAAGGTCAACTCTTCGGCTTCGGCGAATGCGACGGTGGTGGCTGACAGTAGCAGGCCCGCAAAAAGTAACTTGAACGTTTTCATGTGATTTCAATGTTCTCTAGATGGTGTAATGAAAAAAGCCACCGCGTCGACAGGGCGGCGCGGCGGCTTCTGATGTCTTGCTGCACCTGGTCAGTGCAGCAGCATGTGGCCTCTCGTGATCTCTGTGATAGCAGGGATCAGAGGCGGTCTGCCGGCCACGGTTCGCCGGTGTGTACGCCCTTGGCCACGTCCTTCATGCCCTGGAAGACAAACTTCTGTACGCGCTTGCCCTCGTAGGTTTCGGTGGTGTAAACGTTATTGCGGGAGTCCGTGGCTATGCTGTGTGGGGCATAGAACTGGCCGGGTTGACGGCCGCCGCCACCGAAGCTGGTCAGCACTTCCAGAGATTCGCGATCCAGAACATAGATCTTGAAGTTCTGGCCGTCTGCCAGGTACAGGAATTCCTGCGCCTCGTCATTGGAGAAGGAGATGTCCCAAGTGGAGCCCTGGGCCAGGGTCTGCGGAGCAATCACGACTTCACGTACGAAAGTGCCGTCGGGGCGGAAAACCTGGATGCGGTTGGCGCCACGGTCGCATACATAGAGCAGCCCGTCGTGGGAAGGAATGGCACAGTGCACAGGGCCACGGAACTGGTCGGGTAGTGGTTCGCCGGGCTCGTAGTCGACCGGCCCGTCAACCGGCCGGTTGCCGTATGCGCCCCAGTAACGCTTGAATTCGCCAGTGTGCAGATCCAGGACCGCAACGCGCTTGTGGCGATAGCCATCCGCAAGATAGACCTCGTCATTGGCGCCGTCGATGGAAATCTCGGCGACCAGGCCGAACCACTCGGTGCTGTTGCTGTCCGGGTCCATGCCCGGGATGCCGTACTGATTGACGAACTGCCCGTCACCAGTGAATTCCAGGATATGGGAGTCGCCACCGCCATTGGCACCGATCCAGACATTGCCGTTCGGGGCAATCGCCAGGCCGTGGTTGGAGGCTGGCCAGGTGAAACCGTCCCCCGGGCCACCCCAGGCGTTGACCAGATTGCCCTCGGGGTCGAATTCGAGCACCGGCGGAGCAGGCTGGC
>PWQG01000098.1 GCA_003556835.1 Gammaproteobacteria bacterium | reverse complement strand
TGTGTCAGCGAGAATCGACAGGCGTTGCCACTGCTCACTTCGCAGCTCCTGATCTTTCTCTTCCTGGGCGGGCAGTTGCTGCAGCATCAGGGCCGTTGCCTGCTCATCATCCACGGCGAAGTGGAAAACGGTATTGAGCTGTTCGGATTGCGTGAAGTATTCGGCCAGACAGTCACCGAGGTCATCCCCGGAGAGCGACACTATGCCCTGGTAGGGTTCGCCCTTGCGCGGCTCGATGGTCATGGCAAGCGTGCCATCACCAAGCATCTCCCGCAGGCTGCCGCTTTCCGGGAACTGTTTACTGCGGACAATACCGCGCACATTACCTTCACTGGTGCATTCAGCCATGATCAGGCCCAGTGGACCATCGCCCCGTGCCTGCAATACCAGGCGGCCATCAAACTTGATGGTGGTCGACAGCAGCACGGTGGCGGCCAGGAACTCACCCAGCAGCCGGGCAACAGCGTCACTGTATTCATGCTCCCCCAGCGTCTCCCGGTAGGCCTCCTTCAGGCAGACAATTTCTCCCCGGACATCGGTCTGCTCGAACAGGAATCGCTGGCTGGCATCGTGGCTTGCACTCATGAAACATCACACCCTGGTTTGCTACAAATTTTGAGCGTTCATTATACACCACCCACGGCCTCACTGATTGGCACAACGGGCCGCCGCGTCCCGGCCAGCCACGTTTGCGCGAGTGGCAGCCTGCAGCTGTTGCAGAAAATTCCGTAGCACAGCCTCACCAGCACGGTTTTCCAGGCTCATGATGGATTCGGGATGAAATTGCACGGCGGCAAGCGGCAAGTCTCTGTGCTGCACGGCCATCACCACACCGTCCTCAGTCCGGGCCAGCACTTCAAGCGAATCCGGCACCTCGACTGCATGCAAGGAATGGTAGCGTCCCAGCGATAAGGGTGACGGCAGGCCCCGGAACAGGCCCAGGCCTTCGTGATGCACCATCGAGGGCTTGCCATGCATGGGCACATTCAACTGCCCCAAACTGCCGCCAAAGTACTCCACAATGCCCTGCAGACCCAGGCAGACGCCGAACACGGCCACACCCTGTTGCTCACAGAGGGCCAGCGTGCCTGCCATGGCAAAATCCTCGGGCCGCCCCGGTCCGGGCGACAACACCACCAGGTCATAATCCTGCTTCCGCATTGCCTGACGGGCCATGTCCGGACGCATGGTTTCCAGCTGCATGCCCAGGGCACGGAAGTGGCTGCCCAGGTTGTGGACGAACGAGTCGCGGTGATCGACCATCAGCACTTTCATCGACTGCAGGGCTGGCGCTTGCGTATCCGCACGGGACTCGTCGGCCGCAGGACCCTGCTCTCCACCTCGCACAGCGCACAACAACGCCGAGGCCTTGAGCCGGGTTTCCGCCTCTTCGGCTTCGGGATCCGAGTCGGCCAACAAGGTGGCGCCAGCTCGCACTTCCGCCAGGCCCTTGTGGATGCGAAGGGTGCGCAGGGTCAGGCCGGTGTTCATGCTGCCATCAAAACCGATCACACCCATGGCACCGCCGTACCAGCGTCGAGGCGACTTCTCCCGATCCTCGATGAACTGCATGGCATCCAGCTTGGGCGCTCCGGTGACCGTCACCGCCCAGGTGTGGGCCAGGAAAGCATCCAGGGCATCGTATTCCGGCGCCAGCCGGCCCTGTACATGATCTACCGTATGTATCAGGCGTGAGTAGAGTTCCACCTGTCGCCTGCCGATGACCTCGACGCTGCCCGGAACACAGACCCGGCTCTTGTCATTGCGATCGACATCGGTGCACATGGACAACTCGGCTTCATCTTTTTCCGAATTCAGCAGAGTGAGGATCTGACGGGCATCGGCAATCGCATCTTCACCCCGGGCGATGGTGCCGGAGATCGGACAGGTCTCCACCCGATCACCCTGCACGCGCACATACATTTCCGGCGAGGCCGCGACCAGGTACTCCTGCTCGCCCAGGTTTATCAGGGCACCATAGGGGGCCGGGTTGTCGCGCTTGAGACGCTCAAAAATGCGGGCCGGACTGTCGCGGCAGACTTCATGGAATACCTGACCCGGAACCACCTCGAACAGGCGACCATCACGAAAATGCTCGATGGCTTCGCGCACGGTATCCGCGTATTCACCGGGCGCATGATCGCAAGCCGCAGTGCCGGAGAAAGCCGTCTCCCAGGGCTGCTCGGCGCCACTGCGCTTCATGCCACCGGTGGTTTCCAGCTGCTGTGAGTCGCGCACCTCGCCCTGCTGGGCTTCGCGACGGCAGATGAAGTCGTAGCGCAGCCGCCGTGCCTGCCGGCTACCATGATCCACGATCACCAGCTCGTCAGGCAGGTACAGCACCAGGTCACGATCCTGTTCACCACGATTCTGTTTCGGGTTCACGGACTCGAACTGGAAAGCCAGGTCATAACCAAAAGCGCCATACAGGCCGAGATGTTGATCCCTGTCGCTGTGGAAATATTTGCGGATGGTTCGCAGCACGGAGAAGACACTGGGCTGCCGGCTGCGCGCCTCTTCGGTGAATTGTGCGGCGGGCGGGCGGATATCCAGCACCAGGCGATCGTCCTGGCCATGCAGCGCGGCGACGGCATCACAGTCGGTGACTGCCCGCAACATTTCCGGCAACAGCACCCGGCCCCGGGCATTGAGCGCCTCGATGACCAACTGACGTCCGCGGCCGGTGATGCAGATGGGGGGATTGATGAAACCGATGTCCCACCGGGTATAACGCCCCGGATAGTCACAGGATGAACTCAGCAATACACCACGGCAGTCATCAAGGCGACGACGCAGGGAGTCGGTGGCGGTGCTGTAGTCGATCGGGCCGGACTGGCGATTGATGCGGATTCCGCCAGCGCTGATGTAATGGGTGTGTTCGGGATGTTGCATGATCAATACCTCTGTGTCCGGACATGGCTGACTCCGGGAAGACGTACTGATCAGATTGCGGGAAATTCAAACGCAGACTGGCCGCCTTCCATATCGGAGGCAGCCAGTCGAAGAGACACTTTCAATTACTGGAGCAATTAACGAAGCAATTACTCAATTAGCCAATTGGCAGTTCTCAACTCTCTGGCAGCCCCGGGAAAGTGGCCACCAGAAAAAATACCGTATCGCGTTCATGCGCGGAATGATGCGCCGGTGCCGGGAGGATGTCAAGTGCCCGGCGCAGCGACCATCACCAGGGGATATCCTTACCGTCATAGGCAATGAAACGACCGCTGTCAGCCGTGCTGGCGCCATCGATGACCTGCAAGAGTCCCTTGGCACTGGTGTCTGTGTCGATCAGTCCATTGGGACCACCCATGTCGGTGCGCACCCAACCCGGATGCAGGGTGAGCACGGTGAAGCCGTCGGAAGCCAGATCCCCGGCCAGACTCTTCACCACCTGGTTCAGCGCCGTTTTTGAACTTCTGTATACATAACTGCCACCGCTTCCGTTGTCGGCAATCGAGCCCATTTTCGAACTCATGTAGATCAGCTTGCGGTCCTTGCCCTCACGCAGTTGTGGCAGCAGGCGCTCGGTCAGCAGCATCGGTGCGATGGTGTTGACATGAAACGCTTCGTGCCAGGATGCGGCGTCGATACTGCCGATCCGGGCGTCGCGTTGCCCGTAGATGCCGGCATTGTTGATGAAGATGTCGATGGCCTGGCCATCCAGCTCCTTCACGAAACGTTCCAGCGAGCCCTCGTCATTGAGCTCCAGCGGCAGAATGGAAAGCTTCTCGTGTGCATCGCGCAATGCCAGCAGCTCCTTGGCTGAATCCGGTCGGCGACAGGCGGCGATCACTTCGTCTCCACGCTCAAGACACTGCCGGGTCAGCTCCAGGCCAATGCCACGATTTGCTCCGGTAATCAGTACTCTGCTCACTGCAATCTCCCGTTTCCATCAATGTTCGGAACATTGTACAGGATGAAGCGAGGACTTTTCACGACCGGTGGCTGTCGAGCATCGAATGCGGGTGTGACTTGCCGAACAGCGCTGGTATACACTTCCCGCATCACAGACACCGCTTTCCGATGGAGAACAAGATGAACAGACGTCCCGGCCTGTTGCCGCTATCTAGCCTGCTATTGGGCTTCACCCTGCTGCTGGGTATCACCAGCGTCCACGCAAATGATCGCAATCTGGAACCGGTAGATCCGAGCGAGGTAGGTTTCACGATCGAGGGCCTGGAGGCCTTGCAATCAGGCATGCGTCAACAGGTCGATGACGGCCACCTGGCTGGCATCACCACGGTATTGACCCGTAACGGCCGCCTGGCCCATACCGACACCTATGGCTACCAGAACATCGATGAGGACATCGCCCTGCGAGATGACACCATCTTCCGCATATTTTCCATGACCAAGCCGGTTGCCGGCACGGCCCTGATGATCCTGCACGATGAAGGTGTGTTCTCCCTGGATGACCCGGTATCACAGTACATCCCGGAACTGGCCAACCTGCAGGTGGCGGCCGAAAACGGTCCGGATGGCATGCCGGTCACCGAGCCGGCCACCCATGAGATGACCATCCGCGAACTGATGTCGCATACGGGCGGCCTGACCTATGGGCTGTTCTCCCAATCCCAGGTCGACACCCTGTATACGCAGGCGGATCTGCTCAATCCGCAATCCACCCTGCAGGAAATGATCGACAAGCTGGCGGAAATCCCACTACGTCAGCAGCCGGGCACACAATGGCACTACAGTGTGTCGGTGGATGTGCAGGGACATCTGGTCGAGGTGCTGTCCGGGCAGTCCTTTGATGAATTTCTCAACGAGCGCATTTTCCAGCCCCTGGACATGCAGGACACCGGTTTTTATGTACCGGAAGACAAGCATCACCGCTTCTCCGCCCTGTACATGTCCGATGGCCAGGGTAATCTCGTGCAACCCGGCAGCGCACTGGGCGGCAGCTTTACCGAACCGGTGAGCTTTTTGGGCGGTGGCGGCGGTCTTACTTCCACGGCGCAGGACTATCTGCAGTTCGCACAGATGATTGCCAATGGCGGCGAACTCAATGGCGTGCGTATCGTCTCCGAAGAAGCAGTGGACCTGATGCGACAGAACCAGTTGCCCGGCGACATGAACGAGATTCCCGGCTACCCCGGCAATTCCTTCGGCCTGAACTTCGCCATTGTGGAAGACCCGGCGCGCAACGACGGCAAATCCGAAGGCAGTCATTGGTGGTGGGGTATTGGTGGCACCTGGTTCTGGATTGATCCGGTCGAGGATCTGCTCTTCATCGGCATGATCCAGAACCAGAACCTGGGTTTTGCACGGCAGCTGCAGTCCCTGAGCAAGCAGCTGGTCTACGACGCATTGGAAGCTTCTGAATAAGCCCAGTGCGCCCAGGACTGGTTCAGTACTTCCCAGGTGAAGTGAATACTGACATCGGCTGAAGGCATGAGTATTACAAGAATCCGCACATCACTGGCCGAGTCCGCGGTGGAAGCTCCCGCCGCCGGATTCGACGCCTTGGCGGCGTTCTTTGATCGCCACCAGCGCGTTGCCGTGGTCACCGGCGCCGGCTGTTCCACCGCCTCGGGCATCCCCGCCTACCGGGACGGGGTCGGCCAGTGGCAGCAACGCCAGCCCATCTTCCATCAGGAATTCATTGCCAGCCCGGTGGTGCAACGCCGTTATTGGGCGCGCAGCTTCTATGGCTGGCCCCGGGTCGGTCAGGCCCGCCCGAATCCGGCACATACGGCCCTGATGGAACTGGAAACGGCGGGGGCGCTCAATGGCCTGGTGACCCAGAATGTCGACGGCCTGCATCAGCAGGCCGGTAGCAGGCAGGTTGT
>PWQG01000304.1 GCA_003556835.1 Gammaproteobacteria bacterium | reverse complement strand
CGGGTCGGTCATCTTCTTCCGCCAGTCCGGGTGGCTGCTGTCCAGGAAATTGACCCAGTCCCGAGCGAGAAAGGTGGGTACATGCACTCCGTTGCTGATGGGAATGATGGGGTTGTCCTCGGGCGCGATATCAGGCCAGATGTGGGACTCCATCGCTGCCGCTACCCCCCGGTGTACAGTACTGACGCCATTCTGGAAACGCGAGCCTCTAAGCGCCAGGGCTGTTATGTTGAAGAACTCGGGTTTCTGGGGGGAGCGCCCCAGTTCGAGCAGGTGCTCTATGGATACCCCCGGAGTGCGAGCCAGCTCCTCGAGATGAGTGCGCATCAACGCATCACTGAACAGATCATGTCCGGCGGCGACCGCGGTATGGGTTGTGAATACGGTGGCGGCTGCGACAGCCTCGAATGCTGCCTCAAAGCTAATTCCCGCAGCCATCGTTTGCTGGCAACGCTCCAGAATGAGCAGAGCAGGGTGTCCCTCATTGATATGCCAGACTTTCGGATGAATGCCCATAGCAGAAAGGGCCCTTGGTCCGCCAAGCCCCAGTACAAGCTCCTGACGTAATCGCAGTGTCCGGTCACCAATGTAGAGTTGATGCGTTATGGTGCGATCCTCTGCAGCGTTTTCCGGCAGATCGGTATCGAGCAGGTAGAGACTCCGGCGACCAACCGCTACGCGCCAGGCGGTGACGATGACCTCCCGCCCTGGCAGCATAACGGGAACGCGGATGACTTGCCCTTTTATGTCCAGCGCCGCAATTACCGGAGAGTCGACAAGATCGGTGTGGCGGTAGTGCATTTCCTGACTGCCATCGCGGCCCAGCTGCTGGATGAAATAGCCCTGTCGGTACATAAGTCCAATCGCGACAAAATTCATATCCAGGTCGCTGGCTGCCTTGCAATGGTCACCTGCCAGGATCCCCAGGCCACCGGAATACAGGTGCAGGCTTTCGTGCAGACCGTATTCCATGCAGAAGTAGGCGACCAGGGTGGAGTCATCCGACAGCTTCTTTACGGAACGCTGGTTGTTTTTCAGATAATTGTCAAATGCATAGAGGACCTCATCCAGGTGGAGCCTGAAAGCTTCATCGTCATTGAGTTCATCCAGCCTTTTCTGGGTGACGCGTCGCAGGAAGATTCGCGGGTTGTGTGAGCAGGCGGACCACAGCTCGGCATCCATGCGGTGGAACAGTCCACGGGTGCGTCTGTCCCAGCTGTAGTACAGATTATTGGCCAGTTCATCAAGGCGCGACAGGGCTTGCGGTAGCCTCGGGCGAACCTCGATTGTGTGATGATTATCAGACATGGCCACGATCCATTCCGGTTTATCCCTGAATGTATGGCATGCTGAATCAATATGTGTTGACTGCAGTCAATACTGTGCCTATGGTGGATTGCATACCGGAGCGGGGTAAATCTTCAGTGAGGGAGTCAGAGAAATCGCGTGGTTTCAAAACCAGGTTTGTCGGTGTTTCGCAAGATGTGGACCCCTCGAAGCAGGCCCGTGCAGAATCCGTGGAGCTCCTCGAGAAGCTGGTACATCTGAACCGGGTCAATGCCATGGGCGAGTTCGCCGCCAGCCTGGCCCATGAAATCCGTCAGCCCCTGATGATAATACAGACCCAGACTGCCGTGGCTCGCACAGCGATCGCTGAAGCGGGCAACGCGCGGGAAAACGTGGGTGAGGCGCTGAGTGAAATACTCGCGCAGAGTACCCGGGCCAATGACATCATCCGGGAGATGCAGGCGTTTCTGAAAAGCGAGCATAATCCGGAAACTGAAATAATCGATATCGTTTCGATTGCCAACAACGTGCTGACCCTTCTTTCTCACGAGGTACGAGCCCATGGTATCCGTTTTGAGCTCGACACAGATCATCCTCTCTGCCACTGCGCAGTCAAGCGGATACAGATGGAGCAGGTTCTTTTCAACCTGATCAGTAATGCCATCGATTCGCTTCGGGAATCCGAGGGGGAAAAGCGGCTCCGCTTATCCTGTGAGCGTCACGAGTCTGAATCACAATGCGTTATTACAGTCCAGGATAACGGTAAAGGAATCCCGGAGGAGCATATGGCACGATTATGGGATCCATTTTTTACCACCAAGGCGCATGGTATGGGCCAGGGGCTTGCCATCTGCCGCTCCATTCTACGGTATCATGGCGGGGATCTTTCGGTCGAGAATGCTGTTAAGGGAGGGGCTGTCTTTCGTTGCAGGCTGCCATTGGCACCGGAGGGCCCATGAAACGGGAATGCGGTTTAGCCATTATTGTGGATGATGATCCGGGTGTTCGGCAAGCGCTGGAGACTCTCATTCTATCAGCTGGAATTGCTGTGCGTAGCCACGATGGAGCCGAGTCCCTGCTGGAAGCCGGCCTGCCAGAGGGTGCGGCTTGCGTGATACTGGATCTTTGTCTGAATGGAGACAGCGGCGTAGAGCTGCAGAAGTCGCTGATGACTCTGGATCCCGGGCTTCCCGTCATCTTTTTGAGCGGAACGGCAGATGTTCCGTCTGTCGTCACCGCGCTCAAGGGAGGCGCCGTGGATTTTCTGGAGAAAGGCAGCCTTCCACCCGAAGATTTGATCCGTCGTTTGCGATCTGCGCTTGAAGCACACCATACGCACCTTAAGCAAGGTGCGCGTCGAGAAGAACTGCGTATCCGGATCCGGACATTGAGCCGCCGTGAGCAGGAGATTGCCCTGCTTGTCGGATGGGGTAAAGCGAACAAGGCCGTTGCCCAGGAATTGGGCATCAGCGAAAGAACCGTGGAAATCCACCGAAGTCATGCGATGCACAAGCTCGGCCTCCGTTCAGTGACTGATCTGGCGCGCCTCGTTGGCGAGCTCGATGAGTTGTGGCAGAGTGCCCCCAGACAATAGAGCAAAGCCCGCGACTGAAGGTCCTGCATACGTAGAAATACCTAGTGGTAACCTCTTATGGCATGTTTGCTCCTTCCTGCTCTAACCTGAAATTTCTGTCATCGGTAGTCACCGCCTGCCAGTCTCTGGAGGAGGTAGGAATGGAAGTTGTTCAAGAGTTGGAATATATCGGTCTGTTCAGCATGGCCGCACGTCAACTGCACCGGCTTGAAGCGGGCCCTGCACGGCACTGGAGCGTTCCTTCAGGCGGGCGGGTGTTGCATCGCGGTGATCACCTGTTTCGGAGCGGCGACCGCAGCCAGAGCGTGTACCGGGTCATCGGTGGTGTGTTGAAGAGTTATTTCATCCACCAGAACGGTGATGAACAGATTATGGGCTTTTATCTGCCGGGAGATCTGATTGGTTTTGATGCGCTTTCTGGTGAAAGTGCATCATTTTCCGTAGTGGCCCTTGATACGGCCAGTGTGATGCGAGAGAGCCAAGATTCCGTAAGCGTTGATGCGCCCTTCAGCGCCACCCTGGATCGCCAGCTTCAAGCTTGTATGCGCATGGAGGTTTTTCGGCTGGCCCGATTGCTGCGCATGGCGCGCAGCGGCACTGATGCCCGCCTTGCCTGCTTCCTGCTGGATTATTCGGAAGCGCAGGCCAGTCGGGGCTATGATCGTTACGAATTTCATCTGCCCATGGGCAGAAAAGACCTGGCGTGTTATATCGGGCTTGTGCCCGAGACCGTATCCAGGGTTTTCAGTCGACTGCGCGACCGCGGCATTCTGCGAGTGGAAAATAACCATATCTGCATCCTGGATCATGCAGCGTTGAAGGCGCTTGCGGTAGAAGATCAGGGCTGATCAGAGCTTCCTTGATCATTCAATGATAGCCTGATAAACACCGCTGCGCAGTTTCGTATAGTCATCCAGGCCGGTCGCAGGAATGATCTGGGTCAGGTAGATCACAATAAGTTCCTCGGCCGGGTCTACCCAGTAAGTGGAGTGGTAAGCACCACCCCAGCCATATTCACCCTCCGAGCCAAGCATGCCGCGGGCGCCCAGATCATTGACCACAAAAAAACCGAGACCAAACCCCTGTCCGTCGCGAAATGTCATGCCGGGCAGATGATCGACGGTCATCAGCTCCACGGTTTTGGGTGATAACAGGCGCACTCCATTGAACTCGCCGCCATTGAGCAGCATCTGCAGGAAGCGGGCATAGTCGATGGCGGTGGAAAGCAGACCCGCGCCACCCGAGTAACTCATCCGGGGCCCCTCTACATACAGGCCCTGGCTCTGCATGCCGTCGGTTTCCGGGCGTGCTTCGATGCCGCCACCTTCCGCTGGCCGGTATACCGTGGTCAGGCGATCCAGCTTGGACTCTGGCAGGAAGAAATGGGTGTCATTCATGCCCAGCGGTTCAAAAATCTCCTGCCGGAAGAAGCTGTCCAGGTTCTGTCCGCTGACCGCCTCGACCACGGCGCCCAGGATGTCAGTGTTGTATCCGTAGATCCAGCGTTCCCCCGGATGTTCGTCCAGTGGCAGTGAGGCCATCCGGGCAATGCTGTCGCGGATGGGCTTGTCGCGATTGGCAAAATACCAGCCCTGGAAGCCGGCTTCTGCCCACTGATCGGCGGCGGGACCGCTGCCATAACTCATGCCGGCGGTGTGGGTCAGCAGGTGGCGCAGGGTGATCGGGCGTCGCGCCGGTTCCAGGCTGTAGCCGCCATTGTCATCGGCCACGGCCACCTGCATATCCTGCCATTCCGGCAGGTAGCGTCTCAGTGGATGGCTGATGTCCAGTTCCCCGCGTTCGTGCAGTATCATGATGGCCACGCTGGTGATGGCCTTGGTCTGGGAGGCGATGCGGAAAATGCTGTCTTCGCGCATGGGCACACCCGTCTCGATATCCTGCATGCCATTGGCGGTGGAATAAACAATATCACCCCGACGCAGCACCAGTGCCACCTGGCCGGCGAGCTGTCGCTCATCCACATAACCGCGAAGTACAGTATCCAGGCTTTGCAAGCGTTCGGACGACATGCCGACCTGCTCGGGTGATACCGTATCGAAGTCCGCCGCAGCGGGCATACTGGCAAGCAGGACGAGCAGGAAAAAGGAAAAGCAGCTACGGTGCTTGATCATGGGGTAAACCTCGTTATTGTTGTTACTGGAGTCGCCGGCTCATACTCGACAATTTACTCTGGCACCGCCCGTTGGGCAACTCCACCAGCCATTGTACCGGCTCGACAATAACCCGATTCGGGGATACCCTTGATCTTGGTATCGGGCCGGAGCACGTCGGGCCTTTCCATCAGGGGCTCAATACAGTCTTGCCTTCAACCAGGCGAAGGACGGAAAACCATGCCGATCACAGGAAAGATTCTACCGATAAAGATCGTCCGAATGAGGCCTTCGATATTACTGGCGGCAATTCTGGCGCCAGTGTTGGGGCTTGCAGTAGTGTGGCCATCAGAGACCGCGAGCGGGCAGGAAGATGAATTCGACGGTCTGCGCGTCGTCAACATCCTGGAAGAGCCCCGGCATCGGATCGTGCACAATGACGGCGATCTCTGGTTGCTGGACGTGCAGATCAATCCCGGCGACACCACGCTTCCACATACACATGATTCGGCCATTCTGTATACCTTAATCAGCAATGGAGAAGGTCCACTGTACGGGCGGGTATCCAGTAACACCGACTATGTGACAGCGTCGTATACACACCGCGTCAGCAATGAAGGTCCCGGACTGTTCCGGATCATTGCACTGGCCAACTACGGAGCCGGCAAGGCGGAGGAGGGCGCGGATCTTCCGACGGGTCTGGCACGGGAACCAACCCTGGGGAACTCCTGGTTCCGTTCCTACCGGATCGAACTGGATCCGGGGGCGTCCACGGCACTGAAAACACACCGGAATCCGGGTGTCATCATCCAGGTCTCCGAAGG
>PWQG01000124.1 GCA_003556835.1 Gammaproteobacteria bacterium | reverse complement strand
GGTTGGGGCACTTCGCGCTTCGCCCGTGAGGCCAACAACCTGTTTGGCGAATGGTGCTTCAGCGAAGGCTGTGGCCTGGTGCCCAACCAGCGTGCCAGCCACGCCAGCCACGAGGTGCGCAGTTTCCGCAGCGTGGAAGATTCGGTCCAGGCCTATTTCCGCAATATCAACACCAATGAAGCCTATCACTATCTGCGTGAGATGCGCGCCGACATGCGCAAACACGAGGGAGAGATCAATTCCCTGGTGCTGGCGCATGGCCTGACGCGCTATTCACAGCGTGGTCACGCCTATGTCAGTGAGCTGCAGACCATCATCCGCGCCAACGGTCTCTACAATCGGGACCATCTGGAGCAGAGCATGGCCGATCAGTCCTGATTGTCGATGGTTGAGCGGGTCCAAAACTTGCTGAACCAGTAGAAGCGGTTGGTTCCACGCCGCGGCGCGGTGCAGTTGTAACCGAAACGCCGACTGTTGAAATCCCGCTCCGGCTGGATACGGAACAGGCCCTCATCCTCGTCGAGCCACTCGATCTCCAATGTGTCTGTGCCCGCATAACAGCCCAGTTGTGCCGTATTGAAATCACCGGCCAGTTGCAGGGTCACTGCGGGATTGCGGCTGTCGGTCATGGGACTGCGCGGATCCACCTGCTGTACCTCGAAGGCCAGGGTCTCCAGTTTGGTGGGCACGGTGTTCATGCTGGCAAAGATGCCTGCCAGGGGAAACCTGGGCAGGGCTCGCATATCACTATGATAGCCGACCGCACCGGAATTCTGGGCCAGGCCCACAAACCCTTCCTCTTCGATCATTTCCAGTAGATCCAGATCGTATTCGCCGTAGGGGTAGGCCAGCACCCGGTGGTTCTGGCCGGTTTCATCGGCAATGCGCTGTTCCGCCTCAAGTAGTTCGCCGCGCATGCGCGCCAGTCGTTCTCGCTCGGTTTCGCCGGGCTCAGGGTCGATCATATGCGGATGGGTGACCATGTGATTGGCCATCATCACGCCCGCTTCGGACATCTCCCGGATCTGATCCCAGCTCATGTATCCGCGCTGGTTGTTGTCGATCGGTTCGGTGCTCAGGAACAGGGCCCAGGGAAAACCGAACTCCTCCAGCATGGGGAAAGCCACTTCGTAAATGGAGATGTAGCCGTCATCAAAGGTGATGGAAACAGTGCGATCGGGAATGGGATCCTGGTTTTCCAGTGCCTCCAGCAGGCGATCCAGGCGCCAGACCGTGAAATCATTGTCGCGCAGATGCTCCATGTGGGTACGGAATTCCTCCGGCGACAGGCTGGTGGCCGGTGGCGTGTTGGCATCCACATGGTGGTAGATGCTGATGACCGCATGACCGTCGGAAGCGGTTGTAGGCTCGGGTTCTTCGGCGGTGCTGTCGGACTGACCGAAGCAGGCGGAGAACAGCAGGGTGGCGGTGGCAAGGCTGATGAATCGCAGGGATTTGTTCATGATACGGTTTCCGATGGCTCCTTTGGTACAGGGGCCTTTCATTCTGTACATTTGCTGGCCCGTCGACAAGTGGCAATCACTGACTGTTCCTTTATAATGGCTGCCCGTTCAATCAATGGGAGCCCCGGCGGTTCGTGCCTGCGTAGCAGCAACCGTCCCGGGGTTTCCCCGAAGGAGTCGCTGAACTGATGATCTATCAAGGTAAAGCCATCCGGGTCGAGAAACTCGAGTCCGGCATTGCCCGTCTGGTGTTCGATCTGCCGGAAACCTCGGTCAATGTCTTCAACCGGCTGATGCTTGATGAGTTGCGCGAGGCCACCTCAGCCATTGCAGCCAGCGATGCGAAAGGTCTGCTTTGCTGCAGCGCCAAGAACAGCTTTCTGGTGGGCGCCGACATCAAGGAATTCACCCGAACCTTCCGTCTGCCCGAAGATGAACTGACAGCCTGGGCGGAACAGACCAATGCGATCTTCAATGCCGTTGAAGACCTGCCCATGCCTACCGTGACAGCCATCAACGGCATGGCACTCGGTGGTGGCCTGGAGATGTGCCTGGCGACTGACTACAGGGTGGCTTCCGAGGACACTGCCCTGGGCTTTCCGGAGGTCAACCTTGGAATATGCCCCGGTTTTGGTGGCACGGTGCGGGCACCGCGCCTCTTTGGCGCCGAGCAGGCTGTGGAATGGGTGCGCAGCGGCCGTCCTGTCAAGGCTCATCAGGCCCTGGAGATCGGCGCGGTGGACGCGGTGGTGGCGGCCGACATGCTGGAAGACGCCGCCTTGGAGATGTTGCAGCAGGCCATTGACGGTGAACTCGATTATCTGGAGCGTCGCCGTGAGAAGACCGGACCACTGCAGCTTTCGGCCGATGAGGCCAATGCCGTGTTCACTGCCGCCATTGAACGCACCCGCAAGGACAGTGGATCCGATTATCCGGCTGCGCTGACCGCTGTTGAGGCGATGGCCGAGGCGGCAGGCTCCACGCGGGGCCAGGCCCTGAAACTGGAACATCGCGCCTTTGTCACCCTGGCGCGCAGCACCGTGGCCGGCAACCTGGTGCAGCTTTTCCTCAATGATCAGTTCCTCAAGGGCAAGGCGCGCAAGCATGTCGCCAATGCTCGTGAGGTCAACAAGGCGGCCGTGCTCGGTGCTGGCATCATGGGTGGTGGCATTGCCTATCAGTCCGCCCTGAAAGGGGTGCCGGTAGTGATGAAGGATATTGCCCAGGAAGGCCTGGACCTGGGCATGGGTGAGGCGGAAAAACTGCTCGGCAAACTGGTCGACAAGGGTCGGCTGAAAAAGGCCAAGGCCGATGCCACCCTGGAAAGCATCCATCCGGTACTCGATTACACGGGTTTCTCCGACGCCAATATTGTCGTTGAAGCCGTGGTTGAGAATGTCGGTGTGAAGCAGAAGGTGCTGGCTGAAACCGAGGGTGAGATTCCCGGGGATGCCGTGCTGACTTCCAACACCTCGACCATTTCCATCACAAAGCTGGCCGAGGCGCTCAAGCGTCCGGAAAACTTCTGTGGCATGCACTTCTTCAACCCGGTGCCGCTGATGCCCCTGGTGGAAGTGATCCGTGGTGACAAGACCAGTGAAACGGCCATTTCCACTACCGTTGCCTATGCCCAGCGTATCGGCAAGACACCGATTGTGGTCAACAACTGCCCCGGCTTCCTGGTCAATCGCATCCTGTTCCCGTATTTCGGTGCGTTCTGCCAATTGCTGCGTGACGGCGCGGACTTCCGTGAGATCGACCGGGTCATGGAGAAGTTTGGTTGGCCCATGGGGCCGGCCTATCTGCTGGATGTGGTGGGCATTGATACCGCCTCGCATTGCATGGCGGTGATGGCCGAAGGCTTCCCGGAGCGGATGCAGTATGATTTCACCACTGCCGTCGATCATCTCTACGAGGCGGAGTACTACGGTCAGAAGAACGGCAAGGGTTTCTACCGCTACGAGAAGCCGGCGGGCGGTGGGCGTCCGCAGAAAGTCTATGATGAGTCCATCATGGAATTGTTGGGGCCGATAGTCGGTCCGAAGAAGGACTTCAGCGATGAAGAGATTGCCGAGCGCATGATGGTGGCGATGTGCCTGGAGGCGGTGCGCTGCCTGGAGGATGGCATTGTTGAATCCGCCATCGAGGCGGACATGGGCCTGCTGCTGGGCCTGGGCTTCCCGCGTTTCCGTGGAGGCGCCTTGCGCTACGTCGACAACCTGGGCCTGCAGGCCTTTGTTGATATGGCGGACAAGTATGCCGAGCAGGGGCCATTGTTCCAGCCGACGAAAAAACTGCGCGACATGGCGAGCGCCGGCGAAACATTTTACGAATGACCAAAAAAGGGGACAGATTTATTTTCCGGCAGAAAAAAGGGGACAGATTTATTTTTCCCCTGAAAAAATAAATCTGTCCCCTTTTTTCTGCCGGAAAATAAATCTGTCCCCTTTTTGGGGAACTCGAGGAGACGAAGTGACACTGGCCCGGAAAGATACACTGGCGCTGAATCGCAGCCGCAAGAACCTGCGCCGCGATGTGGGGCGTGCCATTGCCGATTTCAACATGATTGAGGATGGCGACCGCATCATGGTCTGCCTGTCCGGCGGCAAGGATTCCTACACCATGCTGGATATCCTGCTCAGCATGCAGCGCAGCGCGCCCATCGATTTTTCGATCAAGGCGGTGAACCTGGATCAGAAACAGCCCGGTTTTCCCGAGCATGTACTGCCCGACTACCTGGAAAGCATTGGCGTCGAGTATCACATCATCGAGCAGGACACCTATTCGGTGGTCAAGGACAAGACCCCAGAAGGCAAGACTTTCTGCGGTCTGTGTTCACGGCTGCGCCGGGGCAATCTGTATTCCTATGCGCGGCAGATCGGGGCCGACAAGATCGCCCTGGGGCATCACCGGGACGACATCGTGGAAACCCTGTTCCTGAACATGTTCTTCGGCAGTCGCCTCAAGGCCATGCCGCCGAAGCTGCTCAGTGACGACAAGCAGAATGTGGTGATCCGCCCGCTGTCCTATTGCCCGGAGTCCGAGATCGCCCGTTATGCCGCACTGCGTGAGTTCCCGATCATTCCCTGCAATCTCTGTGGTACGCAGGACAACATGCAGCGCCAGAACATCAAGGCCATGCTGCAGGAGTGGGAAAAACAGTATCCGGGACGCATCGACAACATTTTCCGCAGCATCACCAATGTGGCGCCTTCGCAATTGGCGGACACCGACCTGTTCCCGTTCCGCGATCTGCGTCGTGACGAATCGGCGATGGTGCGTATCGCGGCGGTCAACACGCCGTAGGGGAGGGTTGCCATGGACATTCCCTGGCAGGAGCTGTCCGAGGAAGCACTCAACGGTATACTGGAAGAATACGCCACGCGCGAGGGTACCGAGTACGGCTGGCAGGAAGTGAGCCTGGACGCCAAAGTGGCCCAGCTGCGCCGGCAACTGGCGCGCGGTGAGGCACGAATCGATTTTGATCCGGACACGCAGACCTGTGAGCTGCGGCCGGTGGAGTAGAAACAGTAATGAATGACACAGCCGAAGCCTCGGTGCATCTTGATGCCAGTGGACTGTTCTGTCCCGAACCGGTGATGCTGTTGCACAACAAGATCCGTGACATGGCGGTTGGTGAGGTGCTGGAACTGGTGGCCACCGACCCCTCGACGACCCGGGATGTGCCAAAGTTCTGCATGTTCCTGGGTCACGAACTGCTGGAGCAGTGGGAAGAGTCGGGCAAGTACATCTACCATGTGCGCAAGGCGGCCACCACGGAAGACTGACCGGAAACCTTGTCCCGGCCTGCACGCCAGGCAACGCCTACGCATCCAATGAGCGCCATATGTCACAGCCCGTTTTCCTGATCGATGCCAGCATCTATGTGTTCCAGGCGCATTTCTCGCCCCATATGCAGGTGTTCGATGAAGAGGGTGATGATCAAGCCGCCTTCATGGGTTTTGCCCGTTTCCTCCTCCGCTTTCTGCGACGCTCCCGTCCACAGTCACTGGCCGTGGCCTTCGACGAAAGCCTGTTCTGTGGTTTTCGTCATCAGCTTTATCCCGACTACAAATCCAATCGTGTGCTACCCGACGAAAACCTGGAGCGGCAATTGAAAGCCTGTGCGGCGCTCTGTGAAGTGCTGGGGCTTTCTGCCTGGGCCAGTGCAACCTATGAGGCCGACGATATCATCGGCACCCTGGCGGCCCGTGTGCGGGAGCAGGGTTCCGGTCAGGGCGTGACCATCGTCAGTCGTGACAAGGACCTGGCGCAGCTGCTGCACGGCCCCGATGACCGGCTCTGGGATTTCCAGAGGGATCTATACAGGGACCGGGCGGCGATTGAGGCGCAGTTCGGTATCCGGCCCGAACAG